>JAYUPO010000360.1:0-28183 GCA_043760085.1 Burkholderiales bacterium | reverse complement strand
ACGCCTTCAAGGGCATCACCGCGCTGAAGGCGCAGATGAACACCGACCTGCTGACGGAGGACTTGAAGAAGGCCCGCTCCAGCAACCAGAGCTTCTGGTTGATGGGCCAGCCCGACGTGGATGTGCGCCGGCGCGCCGATGGGCTGTACGAGGTGGAGGTGAATGGCTTCGACTATTTCGACACCGCACGCGGCGAACTCATTTCCGGCGGCAAGGCCAGGATCGCGATGTGGTCGCTGGACACTGACTACGACGACCGCTCGCTGTTCCCGCGCCAGGTGTTCTTTCCAATGGCGGGCAACGGCGAAGGCTGGATGAAGCTGAAGAAGAGCATTCGCGCTGAACTTGACGAAGGCGCTTTGGCGCAGTTTCACGGCACGGTGTCGTTGCCGTTCGCGAAGGGCGACAACGCCAAGGTGGCGGTAAAGATCGTTGACGACCGCGGCATCGAGTCGTTGAAGATCGTGAAGCTGGTTTAGTGGGTTTGTGATCAGTGAGCGCAAGGAGCATCGACATGGCCAAACACAAACCCGACCGGTTGCGGGTCAGCGCGCTGGGGCCCATCAAGTCTGCCGATGTGGAATTCGGTGATCTCACGGTGATCGTTGGGCCGCAGGCCACTGGCAAGAGCATCTTCCTGCAGACGCTCAAGCTGCTGATTGACCGCGACCACATTCACGACACGTTCAAACACCACAGCGTGGCGTTCAACGGCAACACCGATGCGTTTTTAGACGGCCACTTCGGCCGCGGCATGGCGGCGATGTGGGGCAAGACTTCCAGCCTTGAATGGCAGGGCAAGGCGGCGAGCCTGCCCACGCTGGCCAAGCCCAGCAAGAGCAAGCAGCGCCATGAGCGCGTGTTCTACATACCTGCCCAAAGGGTGATGAGCCTGGCGGGCGGCGTCACGCAGAACTTCGGCCAGTTCAACTACGGCGACCCATATGCCTTGCGTGCGTTCAGCAACACCGTGCACGACCTGCTGCAAAACGAATTTGGTGCCAAGGGCGAGCTGTTCCCCCAGCCCAACAGACTGAACCCGACGCTGCGCAAGCCCATCACCGACCATGTCTTCGGCGGCAGCAAGCTCGCGGTGGACAGCAGCGCATTCACCAAGCGCTTGGTGCTGGAGGTGCCGGGCCACCCCACCGGGCTGCCGTTCCTGGCGTGGTCAGCCGGCCAACGTGAGTTCACGCCGCTCTTGTTGGGGCTGTACTGGCTGTGCCCGGTGGCGGCGCAGCGCCGGCGCTCTGGCCAGAACGGTGACGAGACGATCGAGTGGGTGGTGATTGAAGAGCCCGAGATGGGGCTGCACCCGCAGGGCATCGTCACCGTGCTGCTGCTGGTGTTGGAGCTGCTGCGCCGAGGCTACAAGGTGGTGCTGTCAACGCACTCGACGGTGGTGCTTGACATGGTGTGGGCGCTGCGCGAATTCCAGCGGCGCGCAGGCACCGAAGGCGATGTGCGAGCCCTGTTCGAGCTGCCTGCGTCAGCGCAAGCCAAAGAACTCGGCAAGGTGGGGTTGACCAAAACCATGCGCGTGTACTTCTTCGACCGCGGGCACGCGGTGCACGACATTTCGACACTCGACCCGGGTGCCGCATCGCAGGCCGAGGCGCAATGGGGCGGCCTGGTCGGCTTTGCCAGTCACACCGGTGACCTGATCGCCAAGGTGGTTAATCGATCCGAGGCCAAGCCCAAGCCCAAGCCGATTCGGCGCAAGAAGGTTGTTGTGGAGGCCGGTGAATGACGGGGCCGAAACGGGACGGCGAGCGTGCGCCGGCAGCGAACAAGCCCGCGGCGTTCGAACAGGCCGCGCTGCGTGCGGGGCTGGCCGTGCAGCCCGGCAAGAGCGCCATGAAGAGTGAATACCGCCCGGGTGTGGCGGTTCGCGTCACCCACAAGTTCGTGGCCAGTGTCGACCTTGATGCCGAGCTGCGGGCGGAAGAGCCTGGCGCACACCGCTGGGACTACGGCCTGGGCTTGGCCGACCGGCGCGGCGCGGAGTCTGCCTGGTGGGTCGAGCCGCACCCGGCGTCGAGCACGGGTGAGGTAGCGACGATGCTGGCCAAACTCGATTGGCTGAAATTCAAGCTCAACCGCCCTGAATTTGCAGAGCTATTGGCGCTCACGAATGCGGCGCGCCTGAAGGGCATAGCCTTTCGTTGGCTGGCCATGACGGGCGACATCTGCATTCGCCCCGGCAGCAGCCAGGCGCGCCGGCTGGCGTTGCGTGGTCTGGCCGCACCCACCCGCCACGTCACTTTGCCATGACCGGCCCCAAGTCGCTCATCATCAATTCGCCGTATGCCGAGCCGCAGCAACACTGGCGGCCACAGTCGGACGGATCGTTGGCTCGCGTTGATGGCCGCCGGCCCGCCAGCTACGAGATCTTCGACGTACGCAACAACACGCGCCGGGTGGAGGTGTTGGAGCAGGTGAACGAAATCCGCGAGCGCGTGCAAGCCTGGCGCGCGGCCGACTACCCCGGCACGACGACACTGACGCGCGAACTGTTTGCGCACTGGCGCGACCCGGCGGCGCGGCAACTGCCGTTCTACTTCTGCCAGATCGAGGCCATCGAGACGCTGATCTGGTGGGTGGAAGGTGCGCAGGCGTATCGCCAGGGCGTGAACCTCATCGGCGACGGTGGCCCCTGGGAACGGCTGTGCTCGAAGATGGCCACCGGCGCCGGCAAGACTGCCGTGATGGCAATGATCGTCACCTGGCAGGTACTCAACGCGCTGGCGCACCCGAAGCGCAACAAGGTCTTTTCGAAGACGGTGTTCGTGGTGGCGCCCGGCATCACGGTGAAAGACCGCCTGCGTGTGCTGAACCCTGGCGACCCGGGCAATGCGTACGACGAGTTCTCACTGTGCCCAACGGATGCCTTGCGCCAGAAGCTGAACCATGCCGAGGTGCTGGTGGAGAACTGGCACACGTTGATGCCGTTGAAAGAGGCCGACCGGTCTGTGGTGAAGAAGGGGCGTGAGAGCGACGAGGCGTATGCGCGCCGGGTGCTCGACAAGCTGGCGGCGAGCCGCGACATCATCGTCATCAACGACGAGGCGCACCACGCCTACCGCAAGCCGGCCGAGCTGAAGATCAGCAAGGCCGAGGCGGAAAAGCTCGGCATCGACCTCGACGAGGCGACGCGCTGGATCGAAGGGCTCGATCGCATCCATGCCACGCGGCGCATTAACCGCTGCTTCGATCTCTCGGCCACGCCGTTCGCACCGACCGGGCGGGCCAACAGCGAGGAAGGTTTGTTCTCGTGGATCGTCAGCGACTTCGGATTGAACGACGCCATCGAGGCCGGCCTGGTGAAGACGCCGCGCGTGGTGGTGCGCGACGATGCGCTGCCGAATGCGCAGACCTTTCGCTCGAAGCTTTACCACCTGTACCGCGAGCCCGAGGTGGCCGAAGACCTGAACCGGCGCGGCGCCGAGCCGCACGAGAACTTGCCGTTGCTGGTGCAGCACGCCTACACCCTGCTCGGCGCCGACTGGCGTGCAGCGATGCTTGAATGGGCTGCCGCCGGCCACACCTCGCCACCCGTGATGTTGACGGTGTGCAATCGGGTCGAAACGGCCGCGCGCATCGAGCACTACCTGAACCAGGGCAACGCGCACTGGCCGGAACTGCGCGCGCCGCAGAAGACACTGCGCGTGGACTCCAAGGTGCTGGAAAAGGCCGAGATCGGCGAGAAGGCCGGTTCCAACACCGAGTACGCCACTCGCCTGCGCGACATCGTCAAGGCAGTGGGCCTGCCGGCGCAGACCGAAGCCCGACTGCTCGACCTCGACAAAGAGGAGTTGTTGCGCGCGGTGGTCGATACCGTTGGCAAGCATGGCCAGGCCGGCCAGGGCTTGCAGAACGTGATTTCGGTGGCGATGCTTTCAGAAGGGTGGGACGCGAAGAATGTGACGCACATCATGGGCCTGCGTGCCTTCACCAGCCAGTTGCTGTGCGAGCAGGTCATCGGCCGCGGGCTGCGCCGGGTCAGCTACGACATGGACGAAAACGGGTTGCTCGTGCCGGAGTTCGTCAACGTGTTCGGCGTGCCCTTGTCAGTCTTCGTCGATGCTGATGGCGGCGGCGCGACACCAACCCCGGCCAAGCCCAGCCAGCAAATCGAGACGCTGGTATCGCGCAACGAGTTCGAGTTGCGCTGGCCGAACGTGTTGCGCGTGGAAGTGGTGGTCAAGCCGGTACTGGTTGTTGACTGGGCGGCGGTGGCCAGCCTGACGCTCGACCCGGCGAAGACGGTCATTGCCGCGGAGCTGGCGCCCGCGGTGGGCGGTGCGCCGGACTTGGCGAAGGCCACCGTCATCGACCTGGAAAAGCTGCCTGAAGAATTTCGCCATCAGCGCATCGTGTTCCAAACGGCGCGCAAGGCGTTCGATCAACTGGGCGGGCAGTTCACCGGCAACCGCGAGTACCTGGTGTTCCAGCTCATTCGATTGGTTGAGCAGTTCCTCGCCGCGGGCAAGCTGGACATTCCCAGCTTGTTCCACAGCGACGGGCTGCGCCGGCGCATCCTCATCGCGCTGAACATGGATCTCGTCGTGCACCATGTTCTCAAGCACGTGCAGCAGCAAAACGCCACCAAGGTGGAGCCCGTGTTCGACCCGGAACAGCCCATCGGCTCGACGGCGCACATGCGAACCTGGTACACGACCAAGGGCAATCAAGCCACGAAGCGGTCGCAGATCAGCCATGTGGTTGGAGACAGCAGTTGGGAGATCTACGCGGCCAACATCTTCGACCGCAGCCCGCTCGTTTCAGCCTGGGCGAAGAACGATCACCTCGGGTTTCAGGTGTTCTACCTCTGGGGCGGCTCGCGCCGGCGTTTTGTGCCCGACTTTCTGGTTCGCCTAGCCAGCGGGAAGACTCTGGTGCTGGAAATCAAGGGTGAGGATTCGCCGCAGAACCAAGCCAAGCGTGACGCATTGAATCAGTGGGTCGAGGCGGTGAACGCCAAAGGCGGGTTCGGCCCCTGGTGCTGGGATGTGGCGTTCAAGCCAGCGCAAGTGCAAGACATCCTGGTGCGGCACGGCGGTTGAGGCCGAGTTGTCGCAAAGCCGCTTAACGTAATCGTTAATCTGTTGTCACCCGCCCCGGCCGCGCTCCAGGGCCAGGCGCAACAGGGGCAGGCGGTCATCGCCAAAGTACATGTCGCTGCCGTTCAAGTAGAACGTGGGCGAGCCGAACGCGCCGCGGGCAATCGCCTCATCAACATTGGCGCGCAGCGCGGCCTTGGCCTGCGGCTGGGCGATGCTGGCCAGCAGGGCTGCGGCGTCCACGCCCACGGCCTGGCACAACTCGGCGATCACGGCATCTTCGGAGATCAGCCGCTGTTCGCCGAAGTAAGCCTGGAACGCGGCACGCGCGAACGCAACCAGCTTGCCCTGGGGTTCAAGCACGATGCAGGCGCGCATCACACCCACACTGTTCACCGGGTGGCCGCGCGGCGGAAAGTGCAGCGTGATGCCCGCTGCGCGCGAACGGTCAGCCAGGTCTTTGATCGCGTAGTCGATCTTGCGCTGCGGCAGCCTCGGCTCGCCATTGGCCTTGAAGAATTCGATGCCGGGGTTGACGGCATTGAAGACAGCGCCCACCAGGATCGGCCGCCAGATGATGCGCGCACCGAACTCGGCCGCCAGGGGCTGCAGGTTTTCGAACGCCAGGTAGGTGTAGGGGCTGGAGCAATCGAAGAAGCATTCGATCGTCGGCGCCGCCTGGTCGGTGTGATCTTGCGTCATGCCGCGCCCTCATTCACCCTTCCACACCGGCGCGCGCTTGTCCATGAAGGCGGCCACGCCTTCCTTCACGTCGGCCGTGGTCTGCACCAGCGTGAGGTAGTGGCGCAGCAGGCCGATGGCCTGCATCAAGGGCAGGTCTTGCTGCTCGAACAACGCTTGCTTGCCGAGTTGCAGCAGCAACGGCGATTTGCTCGCCACCTTGGCCGCCCATTGCGCCACGGTGGCGTCGAATGCTTCCGCCGGCACCACCAGGTTGACGATGCCCAGGGCCTGTGCTTCTTCGATGGGCATTTGCTCGCCCATGAAGCACAGCTCAGCCAGGCGTTTGCGCGGCATGTTGCGTTGCATCAGCGCCGACAGCATGAACGGGAACACGCCCACGTTCACCTCGGGCGTACCGATGCGCACGCCGGCCTTGGCCACCACCATGTCGCAGGCCAGCACCAGGCCCAGGCCGCCGGCCAGCGCATGGCCGCCCAGCGCGCAAATCACCGGCACCTTGAGCTGGCCCATGCGCTGCACGAAGCTGCCCAGGCTGCCGTTGCGCCGGTGCTTGCTGAGCACACTCTCATCGGTCGCAAAACCGCCCAGGTTGCCGCCGGCAGAAAAGATCGACGCATGCGCCGAGCGCAGCACCACGCAGCGCGCGGCGGCGTCGGCGTTCACCCGGTCCAGCGCCGCCAGCAGCCCGCCCATCAGCGCTTCATCGAGCGCGTTGCGCTTGTCGGGCCGGTTCAGCACCAGCGTGACCACGCCTTGCTCGTCGCGCGTGTACAGCACGGCATCGCCGGCCTCGGAAGTGTCTGTGCTCATGGTTTCACCGCCCATCAAACCATGGTCAGGCCGCCGCTCACCGAGAGCGTCTGGCCGGTGATGTAGCCCGCGCCCTCGCCGGCCAGGAAGGCCACGGCCGCACCGATGTCTTCAGGCTCGCCCAGGCGGCCGATGGGCACGCCGCGCTTCATGGCTTCCATCACCTTGGCCGAGTCTTCGCCCTGCACGGCCTGCTCAAGGCCCGGCGTGTTGGTGGGGCCGGGGCAGACCGAATTGGCGGTCACGCCCTTGCGCGCCACTTCGCGCGCCAGGGCCTTGGTGAAGGCGATGATCGCGCCCTTGGCACCCGAGTACACGGCTTCGAGCGACGAGCCAACGCGCCCGGCGTCGGAGGCGATGTTGATGACGCGGCCCCAGCGCCGCTCAAGCATGCCGGGCAGCACGGCATGCGTCAGGCGCAGCGTGCCCAAGTAGTTGATGTCGACGATCTTCAGCCACAGCGCTTCGTCGGTGGCGACGAAGGGCTTGAGCTCGTCCCAGCCGGCGTTGTTCACCACGGTGTCGATCGCTCCCAGCTCGGCCGTCACGCGCGCCACCGCGGCCTTGACCATGTCGTTCTTGGCCACGTCGAGCGGCACGAACAAGGCGCGGCCGCCGGCTTGTTGAATGAGCGCCACCGTCTCGCTCGATTCGGCCTCGCGCAAGTCAGCCACGCCCACGGCGTAGCCGGCGTTGGCCAGCGCCAGCGCGATGCCGCGCCCGATGCCGCGGCCCGCGCCGCTGACGATGGCCACACGGGGGGTGCTGTGCAAGGTCATGCCAGGTTCCTTTTGTTCAGGTTGCCGGTGATCACTTCAGTGCCAGCCTGCTTCAGCGTGCACGCACCAGTATCGTCCGAAGCGACACTCAAGCACCGGCGCGCAGCATTCTGGTTCCCCCGGTGGCAAGCTGAACCCTGCTTGGGCACCAGGCCCCTATGCCAGGCCTTGCCCAGCACTTCCCCGACAGCTACGGCCACGCCCGCAGCAAGTTCCAAGCCGCCGCGGCGATGCGCACCGCCGCATTGAGCCCGTCTTTCACGATGTCCGCCATTTCGACCATGTGAAAGCGCGCGACCCGCAGGGCCGGATTCACGTGGGCACCTTGCGCTGGCCCGGCCAACCCGATGAAGTGGCCAGCGTGGCAGACTTTTTATGCAGCGACGAAGGTTCGTACATCACCGGCCAGACGATTCATGTCGATGGCGGTGTGACGGCGCTGCACCCTTCGGCGCGCAGCAAGCGCTGAACCAGAATCAACGCCATGAACACATCACCAACTGAACGCCGCGGCCCCTTGAGTGGCGTGCGCGTGATCGAACTGGCCGGCCTGGGCGCCGCGCCCTTTGGCGCCATGATGCTGGCCGACATGGGGGCCGAGGTGATTCGGGTCGATCGCCACGGCCTGCCCGACTTCATGGCCTTCAGCGAGCCGCGCTTTGATGTGATGGGCCGCAACCGGCGCTCGCTGGCACTGAACCTCAAGCGCGAAGGCGCGGTGGACGTGGTGCTCAGCCTGGTGGAGACGGCCGATGTGCTGCTTGAAGCCTGGCGCCCCGGCGTGGCCGAACGGCTGGGCGTGGGGCCTGACGTGTGCCTGGCGCGCAAACCATCACTGGTGTACGGCCGCATGACGGGCTGGGGCCAGAGCGGCCCGCTGGCGCAGGCCGCGGGGCACGACCTGAACTACATCGCCCTGGCCGGCATGCTCTACCCGCTGGGTGAACCCGACCGCCCGCCGCGGTCACCCATGAACCTGATTGGCGACTTTGGCGGCGGGGGCATGTTGCTCGCCTTTGGCGTGGTGTGCGCGGTGCTGGCCGCGCGCCAGTCAGGCCAAGGCCAGGTGGTGGACGCTGCCATGGTGGACGGCGCCGCGCTGCTGGGCAGCATGAACTGGGGCCTGTACGCCGAAGGCCGCTGGCAGCTTGAACGCGGCAGCAACACCAACGACTGCGCGGCGCCGTACTACTCGGCGTACGAATGTGCCGACGGCAAATTCGTCTCCATCGCCAGCGCCGAGCCGCAGTTCTACGCCCTGCTGCGCAGCAAGGTCGGCCTGGCGGAGAACGCTGCGTTCGATGCGCAGAACGACCGCAGCCAGTGGCCCGCGCTGAAGGCGCAACTGACCGCGCTGTTTCGCACGCGCACGCGCGCGCAGTGGTGCGAGCTGATGGAGGGCAGCGATGTCTGCTTTGCCCCGGTGCTCGACTGGAACGAAGCCCCCCGGCACCCGCATGCCGTGGCGCGCGAAGCCTTCATCGACGTGGCCGGCGTGACCCAGCCGCGGCCGGCGCCGCGCTTCAGCCATACCACCGTGCCCGCGCCCAGCGCGCCGGTGGCGCATGGGGCCGACACCTTGGCCGTGCTGCGCGAAGTGGGGTTGAGCGATGCGCGCATCCTGCAATTGCAGCAGGCCGGCGCCATTGGGAACGTGCTGGCGCTGCCTGGCCCGGCCAGCATCTAACGAATGAGTTGAGCCGCCAGGTTGGTTGGCCAAGTGCCGACTTGCGAGACGCCAGCGTGCATGAACGCGCCACGGCGTTGATCAACATCGCCGCGCCCGGGTGTCGCGCCGATTGCCCTGTGGCATGTGGCGTGCCGCCGCGGAAGACCCTAACTTCCGACTTAGGGGGTGGCCCCCGTGATGCGTTGACGGCGCCAACCAGCGCGCCGCAGAATCACTTGGCCATACAACTGCTTCGCTATTCGGCGAGCAGGTATCAGGCAACCGGGCAGACCCCCGCCGCGATGTCAGCTCACCGCGACCCGTGTTTGCCGAGGCATCGAACTCTTCGTCAACAACACAACCCGGAGGGGATTTCTCATGTTCATGCGACACGCTATCCGTCTTGGCGCTGCGGCGCTCACCGCCTGGTTCAGTTTCTCGGCGCAAGCCGCACCATCAGGCGCGATCTTCACCACCTTGTCTGACGGCAACCAGGTCAACGCCAACATCTTCAGCGCCAAGTGCGACGCGCTGGGGGTGTACCTCGATGGCGGCCCGGGGCCAAATGCGCCGCAAGGCGCGGCCGGGCTGCCCGATGGCGACTACTACTTCCAGGTCACCGACCCTAGCGGCAAGACCTTGCTGAGCACGGATGCGCAGGCGCGCCGTCGTTTCACGGTCACAAACGGCATCATCACGGCGCGCGTCGCTCCAGCCGCAGCAGGTGACCATGAGACCGGCTTAGACGTCGACCACGGCGCACTGACCATCGAGCTGTGCCCCTTCCTCGACACGCCCAATCCCGGCGGTGAATACAAGGTGTGGGTGACGCCGGTCGGCGACTTTGCAGGCAACCCGGACATCGTGGACAACGGCTACAACCCGGGCTACTTCCACGGTTTCATTCCGGCCGCGTCGAAGACCGACAACTTCAAGGTGCGCGCTCGCAAATCGGTGTGCCTGACCATCATCAAATTCCTTGACGATGGCGACGGCAGGTTTGAACTGGGCGAGCCGAACCTGAACTGGCCGGTCACGGTGGTCGATTCGCTCGGTAACACCGTGCAGGGCGTGGTCTACACGGGCAACGACAAGACCAAGACACCCACCCTGCGCATCTGCGCGTTGACGCCGGGCACCTACACCGTGACCGAGGCTGCCACCAACGACCCCACCATCGAATATGACGTGACGGCGACGATCCTTGACAACAAGGCGCTCAAGCCCAGCCGCACGGTTTCCGTCAACATCGCCGGCAGCAACCGCACGCTGATCTTCGGCAACTTCACGAAGAAGTAAGCCCGTTGCTCGCATCGCACGGGGCCGGCTGCCATGGGGTCGCCGGCCCTGTTGCATGACAACGCAGCACCACGCTCACCACCCATCACCACGCACGACACCACCGAGAGCACCCGAAATGCTGCACCCATCCAAGTTCATGCTGTCGGCGGCCCTGGTGGCCGGCCTGGCCTTTGCCTGTGGCACCGCGCGCGCCGACACCGGCCCCTGCGCCACCGTGATATTGGGTGCCACGCTGCCCGACCTGATCGTCGATGCGGCCGTGCTCGCGGCAGCACCTGCGCTGCGCGTCAGCGAGGAGAAGATCGCAGCCAACAGTTGCACGCTGCAGGAAGGCTTCGTCAACACGCCGGGCTGGCACACGCTGCTGCGCTTCACCACCAGCACACCGAACATCGGCGCCGGCGCCTTGGTGATCGGCGACCCGAGCCAATGCGGCGCGCTGTTCGAGCTGTCAAGCTGCCATGGGCACCTGCACTTCCGCGAGTTCGCCGACTACCGGCTGTGGACGTATGGCGGCTACGACACCTGGGTCGCTTCACGCGACCTCGGCCTGCCTGCCAACACCGGCGTGAACGCCGCCGTGCTGGCCGAAGCGGCCAAGAGCCGGCACCTGATCTTCGGGCGCAAGATGGGTTTTTGCATGATCGACTCCAGGCGCTACATCAGCACCGCAAGCGCCACACCGACCTTTGAATACTGCCTGTCAAACCAGGGCTTGTCGGCCGGCTGGACCGACCTCTACGGCGCCAACCTCGACGGCCAGTACATCGACCTTGGGAACTTGAAAGAAGGCCTGTACGTGCTCGAAGTGCATGTCAACGCCGAGCACTTCCTGCCTGAGTCGAACTACACCAACAACAGTTCGGCGGTGCGCGTGCGCTACCTGCCCAAGCGCGGCTCGACGCCGGCGCAGCTTGAAGTGTTGGAAGTGCTGGCGCCACCGCTTTGATGCGCGCGCCGGCCATCGGCCGCCACCTGCGCCGCCACTTTCAAGCCGGCAGGTTCAACCAGCGCCGCGCATTGCCGCTGCGCAGGCCGAGCATTAACCCGGGCTGGCCCAAGGCGGCGATGCTGCCGGCCGGGTCTTCATCCATGATGCTGAACGGGTAGTCGCTGCCGGCCATGACTTTCGTGGCGCCGAACACGTCCACCAGGCGGTGCAAGGTTGGCGCGTCGTAAACCAGGTCGTCGTAGTACATGGCCCGTGCGGCCAGCAGGGGGTCGCCCTGCAACGCGTCGCGCACGCCCGGCATGCAGCGCCAGGCGTGGCGCAGGCGCGGCAGCAAGGCGCTCAAGGTGCCACCGCCATGGCTGAAGGCGATGCGCAGGTTCGGCACGCGCGCCAACGTGCCGGCGGTGATGAGCGACGCCGCGGCCAGCCCCACTTCGCCGGGGAAGGCGAGCACCTGCTCCAGGTTGGCCGGGCCCACCAGGCGGCCCATGCCGCTGGGCCGCAGCGCATGAACGAAGACCGCGGCACCCCATTGCGCAGCGGCCTCGAAGAAGGGCAGGAAGCGCGCGTCGCCGATGGCCACGCCGTTCACGTTGCCGGCGATTTCCACGCCGGCCAGGCCCAGCGTTTCAACCGCATGCTCCAGCTCGCGCAGCGCCAAATCCATGTCTTGCAGCGGCACGGCGCCCAGGCCAACAAACTGGCGCGGCGCCTGCGCCACCATGGCCGCGATCTGCTCGTTGAGAAACCGGCACATGACGGCACCGTCTTCGGGCGCAAGCCAATACGACAGCAGCTCGGGCATGGGCGACAGCACCTGGCGCGTGACGCCGCGCTGCGCCATGTCGGCCAGGCGCACGCTGCAAGACCAGCACTGGTGGCTCACCGTGCGGTAGACCTTGCCCGAGACCATCACGTGCGCGTGGCAGGCCTGCGCCGGCGCCATGGCCGGCCACGGCGCGCCGAGGTGGCGGCCGATGTAGGGCGGAAACGTTTCGGGCACGACGTGGGTGTGCACGTCAATCAACTCATTCGTTAACATGACGCGGCGCCTGGTTTCACTGGGCCAGCGTCGTGCGCAGCCTTCACAGCATGGTGCTCCCGCCGTTGACGCTGAGCACCTGGCCGGTGATGAACGACGCTTCACGTGAAGCCAGGTACAGCACGGCCGATGCCACCTCTGCCAGTTCGGCCGCGCGGCCCATGGGAACGACATTCAGGAAGCGCGCTGCCAGCTCGGGCTTGGCGCGCACATAGGCCTGTAGCGCCGCGCTGTTCACCGCGCACGGCGCCACGGTGTTCACCGTGACGCCGCTGGTGGCGAACTCGCGCGCGAGGCCCGTGGTCAGGCCATGCACACCGCCCTTGGCCGCGTTGTAGGCGGCATGGTCGGCCAGGCCGTTGCGCACGGAATCGGCGCCGATGTTGACGATGCGGCCATAGCCCTGCGCCAGCATGCCGGGCAGGAAGGCGCGGGTGCACCACAGCACCGTCCACAGGTTGCGGTCTATGGTGGCGCGCAGGGTGTCGGGCGTATGGCTCAGGAAGGGCAGGATCACGCCGCCGCCGGCGTTGTTCACCAGCACCTGCGGCGCGCCGAAGGTGGCTTGTGCCTGCTGGCACAAATCAAGCGCCGCGGCTTCGTCGGCCAGGTCGCCCGCCACGGCCAGCGTGGGCACACCGTAGGCCTGCGCCACACGCACAGCTTGTGCTTGCACGGCCGCCGCGTTCAGATCGGCCAGCACCAACCTGGCGCCTTCAGCGGCAAAGGCTTCGGCAATGGCCAGACCGATGCCTTGGGCCGCGCCGGTGACCACCACCACCTGATCGGCAAAGCGCTGCGGCACGGGTGTGGAACGGGCGTTCTCGGGCATGAGGGAGTCGTGTGAAGTGCAGGCTAATCTTAGAAATCACAGCAGCCATGCAGGCGAAGGTTTACCCTCAACCGTTCACCAGCGTACGAATTCAGAATAGGGCGATCGCAGACTTTGTTCTGCTGCGGGAGACATCCATGAGCAACCTGGCTGAAGCCCCCTCTGCCCTGGTGCGCAGCCCGCTCAGCGCCATGGTGCGCAGCGATGCGCAGGCCGGCATCTTCCAGGTCGCCCGCCGCGCCTTCACCGAGGTGGGCGTGATGGAGCGCGAATACGAAGCCGTGTTCGACCGCTGCTGGCTCTACCTGGGCCATGAAAGCGAGCTGGCCAAGCCGGGCGACTTTCTCACCCGCAGCGTGGCGCGGCGCAACATCCTGTTCACGCGCGACGGCGCCGGTGCGCTGCACGCCCTGTTCAACACCTGTTCGCACCGCGGCGCCACGGTGTGCCGCGAACGCCGCGGCAACGCCAAGGTCTTTCAATGTTTCTATCACGGCTGGGTGTTCGGCTGCGACGGCAAGTTAAAGGGCCAACCCGGTGAAGAACGCTACACGCAAGGTCACCGCGAAAGCGGCAGCGGCAACCTCACCGCCGTGCCGCGCTTCGAGCGCCACGCGGGCTTTTGCTTCATCAGCTTCAACCCCGATGTGGTGCCGCTGGTGGACTACCTGGCCGGCGCCAGGGACTACCTGGAACTCATCGCCGCGCACAGCGGCTCGGGCATGGCCATCGTCGAAGGCGCGCAGGAATATTCGATCCGCGCCAACTGGAAGCTGCTGGCTGAAAACAGCATCGACGGCTACCACGCCACCACCACCCACGCCAGCTATCTGGACTACCTGATGAACACCAACGGCAGCCTGGCCAAGGTGCCGATTCAGGGCCGCGCCCACGAGCTGGGCAATGGGCACGCCGTGCTGGAATACACCGCGCCGTGGGGCCGGCCCATCGCGCAGTGGGTGCCCATGTTTGGTGACGCGGCCAAGCAGGAAATGGCCGACATCCACGCCGAGCTGGCCGCGCGCCTGGGCGAAGACAAGGCCCGGCGCGTGGCCGGCAGCAACCGCAACCTGTTGATCTTCCCGAACCTGGTGATCAACGACGTGATGGCCGTGACCGTGCGCACCTTCTACCCGGTGGCCCCCGGGCAGATGATGGTCAACGGCTGGGCCCTGGCGCCCAACGAAGAATCAGAACGCGCGCGCAAGTACCGGCTGTACAGCTTCCTCGAATTCCTCGGCCCGGGCGGCTTTGCCACGCCTGACGATGTGGAAGCGCTTGAAAGCTGCCAGGCCGGTTTTGCCAATGCCGGCGCGGCGGCGTGGAGCGACATCTCCAAAGGCATGGGCAACCCCGCGCCGTCGTTCGACGATGAATTGCAGATGCGCGCGTTTTGGACGCGCTGGAACGAACTGGTTGCGGCTGACGCACGCTGAGGAGCCGGCCATGCCCAACACCCTGACCCGCGCCCAAGCTGAAGACCTGTTGTTTGAAGAAGCTGATTTGCTGGATCAATGGCAGCTCAACGAATGGTTAACTTTGTACACGGCTGACGCCACGTATCAAGTGCCTTCCACCGATTTGCCGCCCGGCGCCGACCCGGCCAAGACCCTGTTCTACATTGCCGACGACCGCACGCGCATGAACGAACGGGTGATTCGCCTGATGAAGAAAACCGCGCACTCCGAGCAACCGCGCTCGCGCACCCGCCACCTGGTGAGCAATGTGCGCGTGGGTGTAACGCAAGACACGGCGTAGGGCGAAGAAGTGCCGGTGAGCGCAGCGTTCGTCACCTTTCGCACCAAGAACGGCGTGACCGACACCTACATGGGCCGCGCGCTGTACCGCCTGCGCCAGGTGGAAGGTGCCTGGCGCATCTGCGCCAAGCGCTGCGAACTCGATCTCGACGGCCTGCGCCCGCATGGGCGGGTGAGCATCATCCTGTAAAGACGCACCATGACTGCACCGTTTCGCTACCGCAAGCTCGGTTACGCCGCGTTGACGGTGACTGATCTCGAACGTTCGCTGCTTTTCTATCGCGACCTGCTCGGCCTGGACTTGGTTGAGCAAGCCGGCGACACCGCCTACCTGCGTTGCAGCCGCGACCACCACAACATCGTGCTGTGCCAGGGCGCGAGACCCGGCCTGAAGCGCCTGGGCTTCGAACTCGAAAGCGAGCATGAGGCCGACAAGGCCTTCGCCCACTTCCAGGCGCTGGGCCTGAACCCGCAACCCTTGCCGCCGGCACAGTGCCAGGCGCTGAAACAGGGCCCGAGCTTTCGTGTGCGCGAGCCCAACTGTCAGCTCGAATTCGAGTTCTACGGCAGCACCACCGTGCTGGCCCGGCCCTATGTGCCCACCGTGGCGCAGATTGCGCGGCTGGGCCATGTCGTCATCGGCAGTTCGAACTTTGCGCTCGCGCGCGAGTCGCTGCTGCGCAGCTTCGGCTTCGTCGTCTCAGACTTCGTTGAAGACCGCTTTGCCTTCATGCGCTGCTACCCCAACCCGTTTCACCACAGCCTGGCCGTGGGCGCGAGCCAGAGCAACCACCTGCACCATGTGAACTTCATGGTGACCGACATCGATGATGTGGGCCGCGCCTGGCACCGCATGAGCAAGGCCGGCGTGAAGATCGCCTTCGGCATGGGCCGCCACCCGCCATCGGGCAGCGTGTTCCTGTACTTCTACGACCCCGACGGCATGACCGTTGAATACAGCTTCGGCATGGAACAGTTTCCCGAAGTGGGCGCGCGCCAGCCGCGCAGGCTGGAGCCGGTGCCCGAATCGCTCGACACCTGGGGTGCGGTGCCCGATGCGCAGTTCGGCAAGGTCGGCAGCATTGAGGCTGCCTGATCAACACACATTGCAACGCGCTCGCTTCATGCTCGAACCGACGCTGACGCCGCTGTGCCCGCTCGATGAAGTCTGGGAAGGCGCCATCCGCCTGGCCGAGCTGCCCGACGGCCGGCGCCTGGCCCTGTACAACATCGACGGCGAAGTGCTGGCCACCGACGACACCTGCACCCACGGCGCTGCGTCACTGTCTGAAGACGGCAGCGTTGAAGGGCCGTATGTGGAATGCGGCTGGCATAACGGCCGCTTTGATGTGCGCAGCGGCGAAGCCTGCGCCATGCCGTGCAGCGAGCCGCTGCGCTGCTGGCCGCTGCGGGTGGTGAACGGCATGGTTTACCTGGTCGAGAGCCCCGATGCCACTGAAGCCGAACCCGCCATGGTGGGCACATGATCGCCCACCGCTGCCTTGAAAGGACTGACCATGAACGCCCCTGAACGCATCCGCCCCGCCTTCCTCGACAACCAAACGAAGGGTCTGTTCATCGACGGCAAAAGCGTGCCAGCCCTCAGCGGCCTAACGTTCGAGACGATCAGCCCCAGCACCGGCCGCGTGCTCGCGAACGTGGCGCAGGCCGGCAAGGAAGATGTCGATCTGGCCGTGGCCGCCGCGCGCCGCGCCTTCGATGGAGAGTGGAGCCGCTTCAAGCCGTTCGACCGCCAGCAAGTGCTGCTGCGCCTGGCCGAGCTGGTCGACGCCCACTACGACGAGCTGGCCATGCTCGACACGCTGGACATGGGCGGCCCCATCTCGCGCACCCTGCTCGGCCGGCGCCGCGCCATGGCCATGCTGCGCTACTACGCCGGCCTGGCCACCACCACGCAGGGCAGCACGATTCCGATTTCAACGCCGGGCGAATTTCATTGCTACACCCGCAAGGAACCGGTCGGCGTGGTGGGCGCCATCAACCCCTGGAACGGCCCCATCGGCCTGGCCATCTGGAAGCTGTGCCCGGTGCTGGCCAGCGGCTGCACCGTGGTGTTGAAACCGGCCGAGCAGGCACCGCTTTCGCCGTTGCGCCTGGCCGAGCTGTGCATGCAAGCCGGCATACCGGCCGGTGTGGTGAACGTCATCACCGGCTTTGGCGACGCCGGCGCGGCGCTGGCCGAGCACCCCGGCGTGGACAAGATCGCCTTCACCGGCAGCACCGAAGTCGGCCAGAAAATCGTTCGCGCCGCAGCCGGCAACATGAAGCGCATGTCGATGGAGCTTGGCGGCAAATCGCCCGACATCGTGTTTGCCGATGCCGACATCGAAGCCGCCATTCCCGGCGCCGCCATGGCCGTGTTCGGCAACTCTGGCCAGATTTGCAGCGCCGGCACGCGGCTGTTCGTGCAGCGGCCCATCTACGAAGAATTCGTGGCCCGCGTGGCCGCCTATGCCAAGACCCTGAAGGTGGGCGACCCGCTCGACGAAGCCACACAACTCGGCCCGGTGGTCAGCGCCGAGCAGCTTGAGCGCGTGACCGGCTACATGGCGCTGGGCCGTGAACAAGGCGCACGCGCCGTGACCGGCGGACAACGTTTGACATCAGGCAACCTGGCCCAGGGCTACTACGTCGAACCCACGGTGTTTGCCGATGTGCAAGACGACATGCGCATCGCCCGCGAAGAAATCTTCGGCCCCGTGATCTCGGCCCTGCCGTTTGACACGCTGGAGGAAGTTATTCGGCGCGCCAACGATTCCAGCTATGGCTTAGGCAGTGGCGTGTGGAGCCGCAATGTGAACACCATCCACAAAGTGGCCCACGCCCTGCGCACCGGCACGGTGTGGGCCAACTGCTACCAGATCATGGACCCGGCGATTCCGTTTGGCGGCTACAAGATGAGCGGGTTTGGCAGGGAGTCGGGGGTGGAGCATATGAACGAATACTTGCAGACCAAGGCGGTGGTGGTGAAGTTGGAGTGAGGGTGGCGCATGCGCCCGTCGGCCATACGAATCGGTACTCTGATGGGCGACGGCGGAGTAGGGCCGCAATGCGGACTGGAGCAGGTCGTTTAACGATTTGGTGGGCTGCCCGCGACCTGGCGACGATCAGTATGTAAGGCTGACTTTCGTCATCACATTTGGTCACCCCCGTAGTAAACGCTCAGCGCGACTTGTGGTCTTCCATGTTGGCTCGGCGTTACCATGATGACCGGGAGGCAATGCAGTTTGATAACAGTCGCCGACGCGCAGACGGCCATCACACGAAGGAAGCAGCTGGTCGCACCGATGGCATGGGCGAAGAAGCTCAATCATGTGGAGCCGGTCTGGTACGAGTTCCGCTCGGCACTTGAGTTCGAAGACGACCCGACTGAGACGCCGGAAGGCTTGTTGATCGTGTGCCAGTGGAAGCGCAAGGACGGGGTGAAGCCCGAGAACTGGACATTTGGGCTCCTATACGGTGGTGTGCGCATCTACGCCATCGACGTCCAGCCGTTAACGCACCACACGAACAAGCTCGGCAAAGGCCGCCCCTTTCACCGGCAACGCATCAGCGGTAACCATGAGCACACCTGGTCAGAAGAGGGGTATGGTTACGCTGAGCCTTTCACCTTGACGCCGCTCGACGGTTCAAGAGCTTGGAATGAGTTCCTATACCGCGCCGGCATTTCCGACGACCCATTCGTGCACCCTGATAAGGCCATCAACGACGGACAACAAGAGTTGGGCTTATGAACTGCCAGTCCCTACTCTCCAACATCGGTTTCGAGTGCCTGAGCCTCGACGCCGATACGCTTCGCATTTGGTCGCCCTTTTCATACGGCACCGATGGCGAGCACATTGGCGTCTATATCGAGCGGCGCGGCAGTCGCGTCCACATCACCGACAACGCCGAGGCGCTCATGCACGCCTCGTCGATGGGTATAAAGCTTACTGACCGCCGAATTGACGCTGTACGGCGCGCCGCAACTGCTGTGTCCATCTCACGGGGCGGCACTATCTCGATTACGGTCGATAACGATCAGGTGCATGAGGGCGTCGTAGCCGTGCTCAACGCAGCCTTGGCGGTCGGCCATTTCGAGACTGCTTGGGCTCCGCGTGTTCGCACCGAGTCGTTCACCAAAATCGTCGCGGACATCCTAGAGGCGGAGCTAGGTGGAAGACTGCTGCGTGACGTGCTGGTGACCGGTGCGAGTGGGCATCAGGTCGAACTACCGTTTGCAATCCAAGGCAAGGCAGAGTTGATCTACCTGCAAACTGTCGCCGCCGAGGATGACAGGGTGAACTGGACGAACGTGTATTCGGGCTTCGGCAAAATGACTGACCTGAAGAATGCGGGCGCCGATAGCGGCGCTCGTGTGGTCGTGCTAGAAGCGGCCCCCGGCGACCTTGAGATGCCCAAGGCCGTATCGCTGCTTGCCATGTCGGCCACGGTGGTGCAATTCCCTAAGCTGCGTCAGTGGCTACAACGGCACGCTGCGTAGTGGCCCACGCCCTGCGCACCGGTTCGATCACTGAATCACCTCGTCCGCACGCGCCAGCAGCGTCTGTGGGATGGTCAGGCCAAGCGTCTTGGCCGACTTCAGATTGATCACGAGATGGAACCGCGTCGTCTGCTCGATGGCGAGATCACCCGGTTTGGCGCCCTTCAAGATCTGATCGATATAGCGCACGGCGAGTTGCGCGTACTCGTCGCGCGCTGGCCCGAAGGCCAGCAGGCCACTTGCCGGTAGATTCCGGTTGGTGCCCACGACGGCCAGCGGCAGCGCCTGTGTCAGCGCGAAGGCCGCGATGGCGTCGCGCTTCGACAGGATCAGCGGCTCCGGGGGAAGCAGGATCGATTGCATGCTCGCGGCGCGGATCGCGGCGAACGCGCCCTCGAAATCGTCATTGCCCGTGACCTCAACGATCTGCGCCTGCATCCCGAAGGCTGTGGCGGTTGCACGCATCTGTTTGCTGAATGGAGCAGCGGCTTCGTTGGTCGGGTTGGCAAACACGGCCACGCTGCGCAGCCGAGGGGCCGCCTCCTTGAGGAACTGCAGCAGCTTGGCAGCGTATTCGTTGGCCATGTAGCTCGAACCGGTGACGTTGCCGCCCGGCTTGCGGTAGTCGGCGACGATCCCAAGCTCGACCGGGTTGCCCACGCCGACCATCACGATGGGTATCGACTTCGTCGCTTGCATGACGGCGCGCGTGGCCGGCACGGTCTGGACGAGGATCAAGTCGGGGTCTTGGGCGACGAGTTCGGCTGCTGCGGCCTGCAGGAGTTCATTCTTGCCCTGCGTCGTCCGCGGTTCCAGCAAGACGATGTTGCGACCGTCAGCCCGACCGAGCCTTTCCAGCTCGGGCCGAATCTGACTGAGAAAACCCTCGGCGTCGGCCCGGGTAAACAAAGAGAGAAAACCAATTCGGCGTGTCTTCACCGTGACCTGCGCGCGCAACGCGCTGGGCATCGGCAGCAGGGCGCCTGCGGTTACGGCGACGAATGACCGGCGGTTCGGCACTCACATCTCCTCGTTGACAAGTGGCGCTGCGGGAATGGTACGCCTCGCAAGGCGGGAACGTCGACCGCGCCAACCAAGACCTCAAGCCAACAACTCCACCGGCACCGCCAGCGCCAGGCTCTTGGTGCGCCTAACAAGCCTCTTGTCAAACGTTAAGAATCCAGTCGCACGAACAGCGCGCACCACATGCAAGGCATCAGCAAAATCAAGCCCCTTGTCGAACGCTTCGAGCGCCAGCAACACAGCGTGCCGGTCTTCGAGGGTGACATGTTCGATGCCGGCCAAGGCCCGCAGCACGCGTGAGAACTCGCGCGGCGGCAGGCCGTAGAAACCGCGCATGACCCATTCGAGTTCGAGCAGCACCGTCACCGAAACGAAGGCACGTTGCGCCAGCGCGGCCACCGCGGCGGGGCGTTGCCGGGCGGCCTGTTCATCATCGGCATCGGCGATGAAGAAACGGGCCAGGACGTTGGTGTCCAGCGCCTTCACGGCTTCTTGCGGCCCGCAGGCGCCAGCATGGCGGCGGGGTCAAAATCTTGCAGGCGCCGCGGCACACCGCGCGCCGGCGCCTTCACCATGCCGGCCAGCGCCGCCACGTCGGTTTGCTGCGCCACAGGCCGCACAGTACGTAGCTTCAGACCATCAGCCTCTTCAAGCACTTCGAGCCTGGCGCCAGCAACCATGCCGAGGCGGCGGCGCAGCGCCGCGGGTAGAACAATCTGGCCTTTCGAGGAAACAAGCAGTGTTGACATGGCGGCGCTTCACGAGTGCACAAGCCGCCTAGTGTAGATTGGCTTACATGGTAAGGCAACTGTCGCCAACCGTGCTCACCAAGACGCCGCGAACGGTGGCCCCGCCCCTATCACCCCCTCGGCCAAACCGTTCTCTGCGCCAGCGCCACGCGCTCCACGCCCTTGAGCCCGAACTTTGCAACCGCTTGCCTTCGTAGGTTTCGGTGGTGTAGATGTTGCCCTTGCTGTTGGTGGCGATAAAGCTCTCTGGGGTCAGATCTCTCTGGGGTCAGGTCTCATGTTTCCCCTCTCTCTCGTTTGCAAACTTATGTCGTGGATGGGAAATACAAGACCTGACCAAGACCTGACCCCATTGCCTGATTGGAAGCGACGAGCACGGAGGAGCTGCGGTAGCTGCTTCCGGTTTTCGGCTCGCGGGTTGAGCTTGCCTGGGCGGTTGTTGACCTGCGAGCTGAACACGGCGAACAACTGGCCGGTTGCCACATTGCCAAGCACCAACACACCCTTGCCGCTGGCCCTGGGCTGCATGGCGCCGCTGCCCAGTGGTGCTGTCTGCGAGCACGGCGTGCATGTGGTGCTGGATGCGGGCGAGACGTTGGCCGTCCTGCTGGGCCCGCAGGGGCTGGCCGTGCAGCCATTGCCTGTACGGGTCACGCCGCTTCGGCCACGTCCGCCGCTGGCCCCAACCGGCGCTGTGGCTTGTACGGCGGTGCATGCCCTGTTCTGCAAAGCCAGGCCGGCCAGCGGCGACGCAGCGGCTTCACAGTAGCCGCGCAGAGTGGGCCAGTCAGGCAGATGACGCGGTAGCGCGGCGGTCGGGGCGGTGCTGCTCACTACACTGCCGCCCCATGAACGACCGCATCCGCGAACTCGGCTTCTTCCTGCGCGTCACCGAAGTGGCGAGCTTCTCGGCCGCCGCGCGCTCGCTAGACCTCGACCCTTCCACCATCAGCAAGGTGATCCAGCGGCTGGAAGACCGGCTGGGCGTGCGCCTGTTTCACCGCACCTCGCGCGTGTTGCAGCTCACGCAGGAAGGCGAGCAGTTTCTGGCCGCGGCGCAGAAGGTCATGTCTGCCTTGGAAGAGGCCGAGGCCAGCGTCGGCCCGGCGGCCAACGAAGCCACCGGCGTGCTGCGCCTGAGCAGCACGCCGGCCTTCGCGCGCCAGCGCCTGGCGCCGCTGCTGCCGGCCTTTCTGGCGCGGCATGTTGGCCTGAGGGTGGAGTTCGTCACGGCGGCCACGCCGCCCGATCTGTTCGAGCAGCAGATCGACATCTCCTTCCAGAGCGGCCCGATCCCTGACTCCACCCTGGTGGCGCGGCGCATCACCGTGGCGCGCTGGCGGCTGTGTGCGGCGCCGGCTTATCTCAAACGTTGCGGTACACCGGCCACGCCGGCTGATCTGGGGCAGCACACCTGTTTGAATTTCCTGCCCGGCTCTTACCGCAGCCGCTGGCCTATGCGCGTGGGCGAGCAGATTCAAACGCACGACCCGCGCGCGCTGGTGGCGGCCAACAACGGCGATCTGCTGTGCGCCCTGGCGGTGCAGGGCCTGGGCATTGCGCGGCTGGCGGACTATCACATCGCGGGCGAGCTGGAAAGCGGCGCGTTGGTGACGCTGCTCGATGCGCACGAGTTGGAGTGCGAGCCGATTTACGCCGTCTACCCCAGCCGGCGCCACCTCAGTGCGCGGGTGCGGGTGTTTCTGGAGTTTGCGGGCGAGCATTTGGGCAAGGCCTGAGGCCGTCACTGCTTGCAGCCACTCGATCAGCCTTGTCAGATCGACTCCCGGCACAGCACCTGTGCGCCCGGCGCCACGCCATGGCGCAGGCCCTGGTGCACGATGGCTGCATGACCCCTTTGCCGCCCACCGCCGCACCCGCCAGCGCGCCTGCCCACCCTACGCCACCGCGCGCCCTGCACGGCCTGCGCGTGCTCGACTTTTCCATCATGCTGGCCGGCCCCTATTGCGCGCGGCTGCTGGCCGACATGGGCGCCGAAGTCATCAAGATCGAGCCGCCCGAGGGCGACGACATGCGCCTGCGCCTGCCCTTGCGCGCTGACGCAACGGGTGCGCGCCACAGCACCTACTTCGGCCAGCTCAATGCCGGCAAGCGCAGCCTGGCGCTCGACTTAAAGCACCCGCAGGCCTTGGCCCTGGTCAAACAACTGGCTGCACAGGCCGATGTGGTGGTGGAAAACTTTCGCCCCGGCGTGATGGCCCGGCTGGGCCTGGGCGCGGTCGAGCTTTGTGCCTTGAATCAACGGTTAGTCTATTGTTCGATTTCCGGCTACGGCCAAAGCGGCCCCGCGCACGACCGCGCCGCCTACGCCATGATGGTGCAGGCCGCCAGCGGCTATGAACGCACGCTGATGCGCAACGCCGGCGACCGCACCCGCCCCGCCGCCACCGCCACCTTCGTGGCCGACTTGCTCGGCGGCCTGAATGGTTTCGCCGCCATCCAGAGCGCGCTCTTGCAGCGGCAGAAAACGGGTCAGGGCCAGGTGGTCGATGTGGCGCTGATGGACAGCATGATCAACCTGCTGGTCTATGAAATGCAGGAAGCGCAGTTCCCGGTGGCTGCAACGCGCGCGGCCTATTGCCCGGTGCGAGCTAACGATGGAGATGTGCTGATCGCGCCCATCACCGAACGCAACTTTGCCGCACTGTGCGAGGTGACCGCCCTGCCCGCGTTGCGCGGTGACGCGCGCTTTGCCACGGTGCCGGCACGCGGTGCGAACTGGGCCGCGATGATGGCCGTGGTGGAACCGTGGACGCGCCAGCGCACGGTGGCGCAAGCCTTAAGCGCACTGGAAGCCGCAGGCGTGCCCTGCGCGCATTACGCCGACCCGGGCGACAACCTGAATGACCCGCAGCTCGTGCAGCGCGGCCTGTTCAGCACGGTGCACGACGCTGCCGGCGCCTTCATAGGCGTGAACCCGCCGTGGCAGATGAGCGGCAGCGCCTCAAGCCTGGGGGCGCGCGTGCCCAGCTTGGGCGAAGACACGCCGGCCGTGCTGCATGAGGTGCTGGGCCTGGGCGCGGCCGAGGTGGCGCAGTTGCGTGCCGCAGGCGTGTTTGGCGTGGCGCGCGAAAGCAAAGCCGCGGCGGGTTAGACCCGAAGCGCCGCGCGCAGATCGTTCGCTACCAACCCTTCACAGCCGCCATCAGAGGAGTGCGATGCTGGGAACCCGCTTCTTGAAGCAGGCCGTGGCCAACCAGCTGCGGCGCTTGCCAGGCCAGCGAAGCCGAGCTCACCGCTTTTTGCCGCCAGCACATTGGTGGCTACAAGCTGCCGCGCAGCTATGAATTCCGCACCGAGCCGCTGCCTGTGACGCCGGTGGGCAAGGTGCGCAAGAACGTCTTGCGCGACCCGCATTGGGTGGGGCGGGCACGCAAGATTTGACGCCGCGCCGGCGCGCCACGGTTGGCGCTCCACCGCCAGGGATTCAGACCTTGGACAAGTTGTATTTCATGATGCGCCCGTGCCGCCCGGCTCTGTCGCGTTCCAGGGTGTAGCAGTCGCCTTCAGGCCCGGCGTGCGCGGCCAGGATGGGGGCCAGGCGCGCATGGTCTTCATCATCCAGGCGCAGGTCGAACACGGCCAGCGTCTGGCCCAGGCGATCGGCATAACGCGCGCCGACGATGGCCGCGGCGACACACTCACGCTCCAGCACCCAGCGCGTGGCCACGGTGGCGATCGTGCTGCCATGTTTGTCGGCAATGGCGCGCAGCGCGCGCAGCAAGGTCTGGAACGCCGCCCAGCCGCCAAAGTCATCAATCACAAGTTTGTATTTGATCAAGGAGCGATTGCTCAGCTCAACGCCGGGCTCGCTGCGGCCCAGCCAGGCGTCGGTGATGAAGCCGCCGGCGATGGTGCCGTAGCACAGCAACTTCAGGCCGCGTTCGCGGCACAGCGGCACCAGGGCGCTTTCGGGCCGCCTGTCGAGCAACGAGTACTGCACCTGCATGCTGACCAGCGGCACGCCGGCGTCAAGCATGGCCAGCGTGCGCGGCGCATCAAAGTTGGTGCCGCCCAGGTGCGCGATCAGGCCTTCGCGCTGCAAGGTGTGAAGGTGGCGCGCGGCCGCCACGAAACCGGGCACCTCGTAATTCCACCAGTGCAGTTGCACCAGATCGAGTTGCTGGCGGTGCAGGCGTGCGCGTGAACGGTCAACGATGCGGCGCACATGGGCTTCGTCAACGCTGGGCAGATCGCCAAGGTCAGGTACGAACTTGGTGTGTATCTGCAGGCGCGGCCGGCCACCGGCGTCATTCAACGCATTGAACTCGCCATACAGGGCTTCAACGCCGGTGTAGATGTCGGCGCCATCCGCGGTATTCAGGCCGGCATCGACAAACAGGCCGATGTCATGCAAAGCCCGCGCGCGATCCACCGCGCCGTGGTCACCGGCCAACTGCCAGCCGCCACGCAGCACGCGCGGGATGCGGTAGCCGCTGGCCAGTTCGATGGTCTCGGGGCGCGTCATGCCGGCTCCCGCGGTGTTTGTGAACTTGCGCCGGGCAGCGGCACGAGCGTGGTCTGCGCATGGCTGAAGCGGCGCTTGTCGGTGCGGGTGATGCGCAGCCGCGTGGGGCAGTTCGGGTCGGGGCAGGCCACCTCGGCGTCGCTGCTCATCCAGTCGTTAACGTGGGTCAGGCGTTGCTTGGCGGGCAGCAGGGGCAACAGTGCGGCCAGCGAATAAATCGAAAAGCCCTGGCCCGGCGGCAGGTGCAGCATTTCGCCGCGCAGCTCGAAGTGATCACCAGGCTTGGCACCGCACAGCACCCGCTGGCCGGGCGGGCAGATCACTTCAACGCGCAAGTCCCAGAGCTCGAAGCTGTCGTCGTCGGGGGCTGCCGATATTGGGGCGGGTAGTGCAGGGGCGGGTGGTGCGGGGGCGGGCGGTGTCATGTCAGGTTTGCCAGGGACGACCGGGCTTTGATTGGCGTCGCGCAAGGGTAACGCCAACCGGTCTGCGGCTGCGGCACTGCCCGCCGCGCCGACGGGCGAGGTGCGCAAGAAGGCGTTGCGCGGCGTACGCCGCCGTCACGGAGGTTTTCACAGGCCGCGGCCGGTTTCTCCCTAACTTGGCATTGAATCCGTCAACACCACTGCCTCAACAGGCGCACAGTCGGTCTCCCGCGGGTGAGGCCCGCGCACGCTGGAGTGGCACATGGCCTGTGACTTGCAAATTGCCGGCATCCACCTGCCCGCCACGCCGGTGGGCGCATGCGCCACGAGCGTGACGGTGGACGTGGTCAACGCCGGCGCCGACCCCGCGCACCTGCCCGTGCCGATGATGGTGTGCCTGGACATCCACGCCCAGCCCGATGGCCCGGCCGCGGTGCATTACACCTTGGCCACGCGCGCTGAAGCGCCGTCGATTCAACCGGGTGCAACACGCAGCTTCACCTTCACCGCCGTGCGCTTTCCCTGCGCGGCAACGGCCACCGTCACGGCCACCGCCGATTGCCAGGCCACCGTGCCGAACAACGCCCGCAGCGCGCCGAGCTTGAGCGTGTTCGTGCCCAAGATCGGCGCCGTGCCCTGGCTGTTGAGCAGCTTGCGCGTGGGCTTGCGCAGCAGCACCGGCCATGTCAACTGGGCGCCCGCGCAGTTGTGCCCCGGCGCGCAGTGCGTGGCCGAGCTGAGCATTCGAAATGCCGGCTGCGCGGCGGCGCCTGCGTCGGTGAGCACCCTGGAGTTGCTTGACGGCGCCGGCCAGAGCCTGGCGGCCATGAAGCTGCCCACCGCGGCCATCGCCGCGGGCGCCACCGCCGTGCTTCAGTTCGTGACCACCCTGCCCCTCACTGCCGCTGGCGCTAGCCTGTCGCTGCGCGGTTGCGCCGACAGCACCGGCGTCGTGCTGGGCCAATGCGATCTGACACAGGCCTGCGCCACCACGACCCTGCCCCTGGCCAGCGCGGGCGGCGCACCCGTGCTGACGTTCACTGCGGCCAGGCCCATCTTCCCCGGCGAGGCCGTGGCATTGAGCTGGCAAATGCAGAACTTCTGCGCCGACATCGGCTTGGCCACGGCGCGGGTCTACTACCAGGGCACGCTGCTGTACACCAGCGTGCCCATCGCGGTGGGGTTGCAGGCAACCGCCGCCGGTGCGGCCATCGAGTTCAAGCCCGTGGCCAGCGTGGCCGCCAGCTTCTACAAGGCGGGGCAATCCAAGCTAACGCTTGAAGTCACTGGCAGTGGCAGCGACCCCGGGCCCTACACCGCCACGGCACTGGTCACGGTGGTGCTGGAACCCGTCTCGGCCAATTGGGTCTTCACCATGCCGGCGCCGGGCGCCGCAGCCTTCCCCTGGAAGGCGCCGTATGTCGTTTCCGGGCGCTTGAGCAACCCGGCGCACGCGGCGATGGTGCCGTCTTCGGTGGTGCTCGACGAAGTGGCCTCGGTGGGCTCGCCGGTGGCGCGCATCGCCAGCCCGGCCATCGGCAGCGTGGTGCCGGGCGCCTTTGGCACAGCCATCTGGTCGCTGATGCAAACCTGGTCGTGGCTGGCGCCCGGTGTGTGGACGCCGATCGGCCCGTTAACTGCCGGCTTCACCTACACCGTCACCTTCGCCATGCAAGACGAGTATGGCAACGCCTACCCGCCCAGCACCTCGGCCAGCACCTTCGTGGCCATCACGGTGGCGGCGTCGAAGATCGCCTTCGCTTCGGTGGCCAAGGTGTTTTTCGCCATCGGCTCGACGCTGGTCGTGCTCGGTTTCCTGGCCATTGCCGGCATCGTCACCATCTACGCCTCGGGCGTATTTTTCGCCGCCGCGGGGGTGGCCTTCACCCTCAGCGCGGGCTTCGGCTTGGCCGCGCTCGACCCGCCGGTGCCCGACTTCGACTACCAGCGCATCGTGCCCACCCGGCTGCCCGTGCTGCCCGCCGAGCTGCATGCGCGCAGCCTGGCCGCGCCCTTGCTGCCGCTGTTCGGGTTGCTGGCGCGCATCAACGAATTCACCACGGTGATGACGGCCACCGAGGC
>JAYUPO010000359.1:0-8695 GCA_043760085.1 Burkholderiales bacterium | reverse complement strand
CCTCAGCAACGCCAGGCTCTGCTCCATCAAAGGCCCGCGCGCGCGCTGCGCCGAAGTGGCCAGCCAGAGCTTGCTGCTCAGGCGCGGACGGCCCGCCTCGTTGCCCGCCCTTTCGCCAATCGGCCGCGCCTGCAACCGCGCTTCATGCTCGCTGCCGCGCAAGGCATTCAGGCTCAGCACGGCATGCATCTGGCCCTGCGCGGCCAGTTCGAGCATCGCCGCAACACTCTCAATTTCCAAGGCCACGCGGGCGCGCGCGCCGGCGCCGGCCAAGGCCGCTTCCAGCAGCATGCGAATCGAATGCGGCCGGCTGGGAATGACCAACTCACACTTGGCTAACTGTTCAAGTGAGACGGTTTGGCCGATCAGGCGGCGCGCACCGCTGGGCCGTCGCGACACCAGGTACAGCGGCTCATCGAGCACTGGCTGCAAGTCGATCAAGGGCGTGGGCGTGACGTTGTAGACCACGGCGCAATCGACCCGCCCGCTGGCCAGCCATTCCAGCGCATAGGCGCTCAGGGTTTCCATCACGCTCAACTGCGCACCCGGAAAGCGCTCACGAAACGCGGCCACCAGCGGCGTGGTGAGGGTGCGCCCCACGGTGGGCGGCAGGGCCAGGGTGATGCGGCCGGTGGCGGCGCCGCGCTGGGCTTCCAGGTCGAGCCGCGCGCGCTGCACCTGCAACAAGATGCCGCGCGCATGTTCCAGCAAGCATTGCCCGGCTGGCGTGAGCGTGGCGCCGCGGCCGTTGCGCAGCAGCAGCGGCTGGCGCAGTTCCACTTCAAGCAAACGCACCTGGCGGCTCAGCGCCGGCTGGGCCACCTGCAGCACGGCGGCGGCGCGGGTGAAACCGCCGAGTTCGGCCACCTGCACGAAGTATTCAAGCTGCTTGAGATCCATGCCCGCGTGTCATGCCACGTTGCAATAGCTGCTAGATGAGCCATGCCATTGATGAATGTCTGATCTTATTCAAGAATCCGCACCCCGCAGCGCCGCCCTTGGCGCACACGCCGGCAGATTCGCCAGCCCACCGAACACTCAGGAGCCGCCCGTGATCATCGACTGCCACGGCCACTACACCACCGCACCGAAGGCGCTGGAAACCTGGCGCAATGCGCAGGTTGCCGGCATCAAAGACCCGGCGCTCAAGCCGCGCGTGGCTGACTTGAAAATCAGCGACGACGAGCTGCGCGAAACCATCGAATCGAACCAGCTCAAGCTGATGAAGGAACGCGGCAGCGACCTGACGCTGTTCAGCCCGCGCGCCAGCTTCATGGCCCACCACATTGGCGACTTCGAGGTCAGCAGCACCTGGGCCGCCATCTGCAACGAGCTGTGCTTCCGCGTGGCGCAACTGTTCCCGGCGCACTTCGTGCCCGTGGCCATGCTGCCGCAAAGCCCGGGCGTGGACCCGGCCAGCTGCATCCCCGAGCTGGTGAAGTGCGTGCAGCAGTATGGCAACGTGGGCATCAACCTCAACCCCGACCCTTCGGGCGGGCACTGGACCTCGCCCCCGCTGACCGACAAGCACTGGTACCCCATTTACGAAAAGATGGTGGAGTACGACGTGCCGGCCATGGTGCATGTGAGCACCAGTTGCAACGCCTGCTTCCACACCACCGGTGCGCACTACATCAACGCCGACACCACGGCCTTCATGCAGATGCTTGAAGGCAACCTGTTCAAAGACTTCCCCACGCTGCGCTTCATCATCCCGCACGGCGGCGGCGCCGCGCCTTATCACTGGGGCCGCTACAAGGGCCTGGCGCAGATGCTGAAAAAACCGCACATCAACGAGCACCTGTTGAACAACGTGTATTTCGACACCTGCGTCTATCACCAGCCGGGCATTGACCTGCTGACCAAGGTGATCCCGATCAAGAACGTGATGTTCGCCAGCGAGATGATCGGCGCGGTGCGCGACATCGACCCCGACACCGGGTTTCAGTACGACGACACCAAGCGCTACATCGAAGCCGCTGCGCTCACCTCGGCCGAGCGCCAGGCCATCTACGAAGGCAATGCGCGGCGCGTGTTCCCGCTGCTGGACAAGCAACTCAAGCAAAGGGGAAAGTGATCATGTTTGAACTCGGAGTCTGCTATCGCAACATCCAGCGCACCGACGCCGCCGTGGCCGATGCGCTGGCGCCGCTGGGCAGCGCCACCGTGCATGAGGCCATGGGCCGCGTCGGGCTGATGCACACGTACATGCGCCCCATCTATGCCGGCGCGCAGGTTTCGGGCACAGCCGTCACCGTGCTCGTGCACCCGGGCGATAACTGGATGCTGCATGTGGCGGCTGAACAAATCCGCCCCGGTGATGTGGTGGTGGTGGCCTGCACGGCCGACAACACCGACGGCTTCTTTGGCGACCTGCTGGCCACCAGCTTCAAGGCCCGCGGCGCGCGTGCACTCATCATTGATGCTGGTTGTCGCGACGTGAAGACGCTCACCGAAATGGGCTTCCCCGTCTGGAGCAAGGCCATCAGCAGCAAGGGCACGGTCAAGTCCACGCTCGGCTCGGTGAACATCCCGGTGGTTTGTGCCGGCATGCTGGTGACGCCCGGCGACGTGGTGGTGGCCGATGATGACGGCGTGGTGGTGGTGCCGCGCGCTTTTGCCCCCAAGACACTGGCCGCCGCCACCGAACGCGAAGCCAACGAAGGCGCCAAGCGCGCCAAGCTGGCCACCGGCACGCTGGGGTTGGACATGTACAACATGCGCCCCGGGCTTGAGAAGGCCGGCTTGAAGTACATCGACTGACCATGTCGGTTGCAATCATCGGTTATGGCGAAGTCGGCCGCACGCTGGCCGAAGACCTGCGCGCGCAAGGCGTGGCGGTGTGCGCGTTCGACATCAAACTGCACACTGAAGCGGGCAACGGGATGCACGCTAACGCGCTTGCGCATGGTGTGGTGTTGGCCGACTCGCACAAGGCGGCAGTGCAGCAAGCTGATCTGGTGCTGTCCGCCGTCACCGCCAGCCAGGCCGTACCGGTGGCGCAGGCCTGCGCGTCGGGGCTCGAGCCCGGCAGCTTCTTCCTCGACTTCAACTCCGCCTCGCCCGGCGCCAAGATCGCCGCGGCCGAGTTGGTGAACGCCACCGGCGCGCGCTACGTGGAAGGCGCGGTGATGACTTCGTTGCCGCCTTACCGCATCAAGGTGCCGCTGCTGTTGGGCGGGCCCGATGCCGCGGCTCTTTGCCCGAAGCTTGAAGCGCTCGGGTTCAAGCCGCGCGTGGTCAGCGCTCAGCTCGGCGTGGCCTCGGCCACCAAGATGTGCCGCAGCGTGATGATCAAGGGCCTGGAAGCGATGGTGATTGAAAGCTTCACCAGCGCGCGCGCCTATGGCGTGGAAGACGCGGTGATCGCGTCGCTTCAAGAAACCTTTCCCGGCGTGGATTGGGAAAGGCAGGCCGCCTACTTCTTCCAGCGTGTGATTGAGCATGGCCGCCGGCGCAGCGAAGAAGTGTTTGAGGTGGCGCAAACCGTTCGTGAAGCCGGCCTGGAACCCTACAGCGCGCAAGGCACGGCACAGCGCCAGGCCTGGGTGGCTGACCTGGCCGATGCCGGCCTGTTTGCCCAGCGCACCGCGCCGGGCTTTGCCCGCAGTGCCGACTGGCGCACCGAGGCTGACCGCATCCTGGCTCATTTGAAGAAGACCTGACATGACATTCGAAAAAACCCCCGGTTGGCTCGACTGGTACCCCGGCCCAACCAAGCCGCAATTCAAGCTGCCGCCCGGCAGCGTGGATGCGCATTGCCATGTCTTTGGCCCGGGGCATGAGTTCCCTTTTGCGCCCGAGCGCAAGTACACGCCTTGCGATGCAAGCAAGCAGCAGCTTTATGCGCTGCGCGACCACCTCGGCTTCGCGCGTAATGTTGTTGTGCAGGCCACCTGCCACGGCGCCGACAACCGCCCCATGATCGACGCCTGCACGTCTTCCAACGGCAAGGCGCGAGGCGTGGCCACGGTGCGCCGCAGCGCCACAGATCGTGAGCTGCAAGACATGCACGCCGCCGGCGTGCGTGGCGTGCGCTTCAACTTTGTGAAGCGCCTGGTCGACTTCACGCCCAAAGACGAGTTGATGGAGATTGCCGCACGCATCAAGCCGTTAGGCTGGCATGTCGTGATCTACTTTGAAGCGGTTGATTTGCCCGAGCTGTGGGACTTCTTCACCGCCCTGCCCACCACCGTGGTGATCGATCACATGGGCCGGCCCGATGTGGCGCTGCCGGTGGATGGGCCGCAGTTCCAGTTGTTCGTGAAGCTGATGCGCGATCACGCCAACATCTGGAGCAAGGTGAGCTGCCCGGAACGTTTGAGTGTGAGCGGCCCGCGGGCGCTGAACGGCGAACGCGCCGCTTACCGCGACGTGGTGCCGATTGCCAAGCACATCGTCGAGACCTTCCCCGACCGTGTGCTGTGGGGCACCGACTGGCCGCACCCCAACTTGAAAGACCACATGCCCGACGATGGCCTGCTGGTCGACTTCATCCCCCACATCGCCACCACGCCCGAGTTGCAACACAAGCTGCTGGTGGCCAACCCGATGCGCCTGTACTGGCCCGAGGAGGCTTGACCCATGGCCCTGAACAAACCCTATCTCGATGTGCCCGGCACCACCATCTTCGATGCCGAACAAAGCCGCCTGGGCTACCACCTTAACCAGTTCTGCATGAGCCTGATGAAGGCCGCGAACCGCGCGCGTTTCAAGGCTAACGAACGAGCTTACCTGGATGAATGGCCAATGAGCGAGGAGCAAAAGCAGGCCGTGCTGGCGCGCGACCTGAACTGGTGCATTCGCCTGGGCGGCAACATCTACTTCCTGGCCAAGATCGGCGCCACCGATGGCAAGAGCTTTCAACAAATGGCCGGCAGCATGACCGGCATGACCGAAGAGGAATACCGCGACATGATGATCAAAGGCGGCCGCTCGGTCGAAGGCAACCGCGTCGTGGGCGAAGACGGCAGCGCGCAAGCCCACCGCCAGCCGCAGGGCGCCGCGGGCCGCCAAGGGGGAGGGTGACATGGCCCACATCAGCGCATCGGTCTACACCAGCCACGTGCCCGCCATCGGCGCGGCGATTGACCTGGGCAAGACCCACGAACCCTATTGGCAGCCGCTGTTCAAGGGCTATGAGTTTTCCAGGCAATGGATGAAGGACAACCCGCCCGACGTCATCTTTCTGGTCTTCAACGACCATGCCACGGCCTTCAGCCTGGAGATGATTCCCACCTTTGCCATCGGCACCGCGGCGCAGTACCAGCCCGCCGATGAAGGCTGGGGGCCGCGGCCGGTGCCGGTGGTGCAAGGCCACGCGGATCTGGCCTCGCACATCGCTCAAAGCGTGATTCAAGACGATTTTGATTTGACCATCGTGAACAAGATGGATGTGGACCATGGCTTGACCGTTCCGTTAAACCTGCTGTGCGGCTCGCCCGCGCAATGGCCCTGCCCGGTGATCCCGTTTGCCGTGAACGTGGTGCAGTACCCGGTGCCGTCGGGCAAGCGCTGCTTCCAGCTCGGCCAGGCGATCGGCCGCGCCATTGCCAGCTACGACGAGCCGCTGAACGTGCACATCTGGGGCACCGGCGGCATGAGCCACCAGTTGCAAGGGCCGCGCGCCGGGCTGATCAACCGCGAGTGGGACAACCGCTTTCTTGACCGGCTGATCAGCGAACCCGAGGCGCTGGCGCAGGTGCCGCACATCGAATACGTGCGCGAAGCCGGCAGCGAAGGCATCGAGCTGGTGATGTGGCTCATTGCGCGCGGCGCCATGTCTGACTGCGCAAGGGGTGCCGCAGGTGCCGCCAAGCCCCGGGTTGCCCATCGTTTCTATCATGTGCCGGCGTCGAACACGGCGGTTGGCCACCTCATTCTGGAGAGTCGTGCATGACCATCAAAGTTGCCCTCGCGGGTGCCGGCGCCTTCGGCATCAAGCACCTCGACGCCATCAACCTGATCGACGGCGTGGAAGTGATCTCGCTCGTTAGCCGTGACCTGGCCAAGACGCAGGAAGTGGCCGGCAAGTACGGCATCAAGCATGTCAGCACCGACCTGGCCGACAGCCTGGCCATCCAGGAAGTGGACGCCGTGATCCTGTGCACGCCCACGCAAATGCACGCCGCGCAGGCCGTGGCTTGCATGAAGGCGGGCAAACACGTGCAGGTGGAAATTCCCCTGGCCGACAGCCTGCGCGACGCCTACCGCGTGGTGCAGATGCAGGAAAACACCGGCCTGGTGGCCATGTGCGGCCACACGCGGCGCTTCAACCCCAGCCACCAGTTTGTGCGCAACAAAATCGTGGCCGGTGAATTCAACATCCAGCAATTGGATGTGCAAACCTACTTCTTCCGCCGCAGCAACATGAACGCCCTGGGCCAGGCGCGCAGTTGGACCGACCATTTGCTGTGGCACCACGCCGCGCACACGGTCGACCTGTTTGCCTACCAGGCGCGCAGCCCCATCGTGCGTGCCAACGCCATCCAGGGGCCTATCCACCCTGGCTTAAGCATTGCCATGGACATGAGCATCCAGCTCAAGGCGGCCAACGGCGCGATCTGCACGCTGTCACTCAGCTTCAACAACGACGGCCCACTGGGCACCTTCTTCCGCTACATCGGCGACACCGGCACTTACCTTGCGCGCTACGACGACTTGGTGAATGGCAAGGAAGAGAAGATCGATGTCTCGAAAGTGGCCGTCTCGATGAACGGCATTGAACTGCAAGACCGCGAGTTCTTTGCCGCCATCAAGGAAAAGCGCGCTCCCAACGCCAGCGTGGCGCAGGTGCTGCCCTGCTATGAAATCCTGCATCAGTTGGAAACGCAACTCAACGCCTGAGCCGCTACGATGCGGCCAAGGAGCGCAGCATGGCCACGCAGACCGACAACCTCATCCTCGAACACCTGCGGCACATTCGCGGCCGCGTGGATCAGATCGCCGATGACATGCTCGATCTAAAGCATCGCCTGTCTGGGCTTGAGTCAGGCATGGTGGCCGTGAAGCGGGATGTCGCTTCGGGCGACGAGACCGACGCACGCCAACAAGTCAGCCTGGACAAGTTGGTTGAGCGCATCACGCGCATCGAAAAGCGCCTTGAGCTTTCGTGACCTGAGCGTGAAGCTACGCCGCATCGGCCCGTTCAGCGTGGCGCCCATCGGCCTGGGCTGCATGAACCTGAGCCATGCCTACGGCAAGCCGCCCTCGCCAGAGCAAGGCGAGCAGGTGCTGAAGGCCGCGCTGGATGCCGGCGTGACGCTGTTCGACACCGCTGCGCTGTATGGCTTCGGCGCCAATGAAACGCTGCTGGGCCGGGTGCTGAAGGGCGAGCGCCGGCGCATCACCCTGTGCAGCAAGGGCGGCATGGCCGGCGTGCAGTTTGACGACGGCATGAAGCGGGTGATCGACGGCACGCCCAAGGCGATTCGGCGCAATTGCGAAGACAGCCTGCGCCGGCTGCAAACCGATGTGATCGACCTGTATTACCTGCACCGCTGGCACAAGGCCGTGCCGGTGGAAGACAGTGTTGGCGAACTCAGCCGGCTGGTGGAGCAAGGCAAGCTGCGCGCCATCGGCCTGAGCGAAGTGAGCGCCGCCACGCTGCTGCGCGGCCATGCGGTGTTTCCCATCAGCGCGGTGCAGACGGAATATTCGCTGTGGACGCGCAACCCCGAGATCGCCGTGCTGCAAGCCTGCCAAGACATCGGTGCGGCCTTCGTGGCCTTCAGCCCTGTGGCGCGGGCCTTTCTCACCGGCACGCTGCGCGACGTGAACGGCCTGCACAACAAGGACATCCGCCGCGGCATACCGCGGTTCGAACCGGCTAACTATTCAGAGAACTTGGCACTCTTGCCGGCGTATGAGGCGATGGCGCAGGAAGCCGGCTGCACCCCCGCCCAACTGGCGCTGGCCTGGCTGCTGCACCGCGGCGAGCATGTGCTGCCCATTCCCGGCACCACCTCAGTGGCCCATCTTGAAGAAAACCTGGGCGCGGCGGGCGTGGGCCTGTCACCCGGCCTGATGGCGCGGCTCGATGCGCACTTCGCGCCGCAGGCCATTCACGGCAACCGCTACAACGCGCAGGCGCAAAGCGAAGTGGATACCGAGCAGTTCTGAAGCCGGCGCTCTCAAGCCAATGGGGCTGCGCCACTTTGCTTGATCCGCGCGGATGGCGGCCGGCTTCGGCCGGCCTTGGGGCGCCCGTCAGCCGAACTTCAGCACGCCATCATCCACCCGGCCGAAGCGCAGCGCCAGCACATCAACCAGGTAGTTCTGATTCAGCTTCCAGGGTTTCGCGCTGCCTTGCTTGGGCATGTGGTCGGCCGCGCGCAGGAAGTAGCCCGATGAAAAGTCCACCCAGGGCAGCAGCGGCAGCGCAGCATCCTGCAATTGCGGCCAGCATTGCTTGGCGCCGGTCTTGCGCATGTGGTTGAGCAGCCGGCACACGTACCGGCTGGTCAGGTCGGCCTTCAGCGTCCACGACGCATTGGTGTAGCCGAAGGTGGCGGCCAGGTTGGGCACGCCGCAGTACATCACGCCCTTGTAATTCACGGCCTGCGCCGGGTCTTGCAGCTTGCCGTCGACGCGCAGCGCTAAGCTGCCGCCGGGCTGCAACTGCAAGCCGGTGGCGCTGATGATGATGTCGGCATCGAGCGTGGCGCCGCTGCGCAGGGCCACACCGGTGGCGGTG
>JAYUPO010000358.1:0-8700 GCA_043760085.1 Burkholderiales bacterium | reverse complement strand
CGCCGCACCTCGCTCGAAGGCTACGCCGGCTGCTGCGCGGCGATCCGCGACATGGACCAGCGCGCGACGCTCGCTGCGGTGCGCCGGCCGACACTGGTAATCATCGGCACCGGGGATCCGGCCACGACGCCGCAGGCCGGCCGCCTGATCGAGCAGGCGATCCCCGGGGCGATCGCCGTCGAGCTCGAGGCGGCGCACATCTCGAACGTCGAGCAGCCAGAGGCCTTCGGCGCGGCCGTCGAGGTCTTCCTGGCGGCCGGGTAGACCGTTGCCCCGCGATCCTTCTGCGCAGCCGTGCCGTCAGTTGACCGCCTCGCCGATCCGCCGGCCGTGAACAACGCTGCGCCAGCGCTCGTCATCACTTGAGAATCAATTCCCCAACCGTCCGCGGGAGCGGGGCAACTCCAACTCAGCAGATGGCCGATTGCGGGTGCAGTCAAACGCTTCATCTCCACTCGTCCAGGTCAACCGTTTCATGCAGCCGCAGCGCCATGACTTGAACCGAAGCTGGGCGCTTTCACAGCGATGCTGAGCGGGCGGCGGGCAGTCCTGCCAGCTCTGACCCCATGCCTGCCATTGCCGTGGCGCGGACACGCCATCGCCATTGCGCAGCCGCAGGCTCCAAACAAATGACGCCAGCGCCCAAGGGCCACAAAACCCACTGCCCATAATTCAAGGATGAACGTTCCGCCCGGCTACCGCAGCACGGTGGCCGTGCTGGCAGCCACGCAAACGCTGAGCTGGGCCATCCTGTACTACGGCTTCTCGTCGTTCGTGCTGCCCATGCGCGAGGCTTTGGGCTGGGGCGAAGCCACCTTGATGGGCGCCCTTACGTTGGGCCTGGCGGTGTGGGGCGCGGCCACTTATGCCGTGGGGGCCGCCATCGACCATGGCCATGGCCGCTGGGTGATGACCGCGGGCTCGCTGCTGGCGGCGGCGGGCTGCCTGGCCTGGTCGCAGATCACGCAGCCGTGGATGCTTTATGCCGCGTGGGTGGCGCTCGGTGCGGCCATGGCCATGACGCTGTACGAGCCGGCGTTCAATGTGCTCACCAAGCGCTACCCGCAGCATTACCGCCAGGGCATCACCACGCTCACGCTGGTGGCCGGGTTTGCCAGCACGTTGTCGTTCCCGGCCGTGGGCTGGCTGATCAACGGCCTGGGCTGGCGTGCGGCGCTCATGGTGCTGGCGCTGGTGTTGGCCGCGGTGGTGGCGCCCTTGCAGGCCTGGGCGCTGCGCGGGCCGGCCTTGATGGCAGCGGGCGCGGCGCCGGCACCGCAAGACGATTCCACCCTGCACCAAGCCCTTCGCTCACGCGCCTTTTGGCTGCTGGGGGCGAGCTTCACCCTGCATTCGTTTGCCTCGGCGGCGATGTGGGCGCATGTCATGCCCATCTTTGCCGGCAAGGGCCTCAGTGCGGCACAAGCCACCGCGGTGCTGGTGTGGATCGGCCCGGCTCAGGTGCTGGGCCGCTTCGTCTATGCCGCCGGCGGCACGGGCTTGTCGCTGCGCCGGCTGGGCTTGGCTGTGATGCTGGGCATGCCGCTGGCCATGCTGCTGCTGGCCGAGTCAACCCAATGGTTAGTACTGCTGCTGTTTGCGGCGCTGTTCGGCCTGGCCAACGGCTTGGTCACCATCGTGCGCGGCGGCCTGGTGCCGGAATACTTCGGCCGCACGCACATCGGGCGCATCAGCGGCGCCATGTCGGCGCTGGGCTTGCTGGCGCGCGCTGCGGCGCCGCTGCTCACGGCCTGGCTGCTGCTGGCGGTGCCGGGCTACCGCCAGGTGCTGTGGGCGCTGGCCAGCCTGGGCGTGGCGGCGGTGCTGGCCTTTGCGCTGGCGCGCAAGCCTCGTTAATTTGCGCCGGCCCGCAAGCCTCAATGTCCGCGCCCGCGTTCACGCGAAATCAGGGCGTTCGCTGAAGACGCATTTCAAAGGTTAATCGTCACCGGCCAGCGAACGCTTCACCTTGTCTGCCGAGCCTTCCAGCCCGCTGAGCAGCGCGCGCTGGTCGCCGGGAATCACCATCGTGAAGATCGATTCGACGCTGGTGTAGTCGAAGTAGCCCATGCGCGCGATGGGCCGCATCTTCAGCACATCGACGCGGCCTTGCGCGTCGATCATCTCGTCGGCAATGTGCACCGCCAGCACGCGCCCGAAGACGACATCGACGCTGCCCATCGGCCCATTGCCGGGCAGGCGCAGGGTGGTCATGTAGGCACATTCAAACTGGATCGGCGAGCCGCGCACGCGCATCGGTTTCACCAGGCGAGAAGGCTCGCGTTCCAGCCCGGCCAATTCGAATTCATCCACCCCCGCGGGCAGTTCCTGCGCCGAGATGTTCACCGCCTCGCGCTGCGCCCAGGTGGCCATGTTCCAGACGAATTCACCCGAGGCTTCGGCATTGCGCACGCTGTCCTTGCGCTCGCCGTTGCTTTTTTGGTTGGCCGCGAACATGACCATTGGCGGGTCGAAGTTAACGTTCTGGAACTGGCTGAACGGCGCCAGGTTGTGCGTGCCGGCCGCATCGACGGTGGCGATCCAGCCGATCGGCCGCGGCACCACGCAGCTCTTGAACGGGTCGTGGGGCAGGCCGTGCGGGGTCTTGCCGGGTTCGTAGTACATGCTGCCGTGGCTCAGTGAGTCAGCGCTTCAGGTCAATGCCGCAGTTCCAGCCGCATCACATCAGCGTCGCGGCGCATGGCAAAGCGCGACAGGTAGCTGTTGCCCAGCAGCACGAACGGCAGCGGCTGGGGCAGGACCACGGCGCGCACGTTGGCCAGCTCAATGCCGCCGATGCGCACGCTGCTCAAGGTGACGAGCGTGACCTTCACCGGGCCGTTGGCGGTTTGCGTCACGCCGGCTTCGCCGCGCGACAGGTCCAGCCCGATGCGCTGCGCTTCTTCCAGCCCCAGGGCGATGTAGGTGGCGCCGGTGTCGACCATGAACTGCACCGGTTTGCCATTGATGGCGCCCGGCGCCATGAAGTGCCCGCCCGGGCTGGCCGCCATGACGATCTCGCGCTTTTGCGCCGCGCGCGCGGCCACCGCTTCCAGGCTCACCGGCGCGCCGCCCAGGCGCAGCCGGGTGACGAGCTTGTCGCGCCGCACGTCAGCCTGGTTGTCGCCCAGTTGCACCAGGGTCACACCCTTGATGGTGCCGCCCACCGGCACGGTGTAGGCCTGGCCGTCGATCACCAGCAGCGCCTTGCTGCCCATCACCCCGCCCAGCGCCACGCCCTGGGCCTGCACGGCAGCGGCCCACATTAGGAGGGTGAAGGCAAGCAAGCGGAACAGAAGGCGCCTACAGCGTCAATCGCGGAAATTCTTGAAGCTCAGCGGCAGCTCGGCGAGTTCCTGGCGGATCAGCGCCATCGCGGCTTGCAACTCGTCTTTCTTGGCGCCGGTGACGCGCACCACATCGCCCTGAATGGCGGCCTGCACCTTGAGCTTGCTTTGCTTGCAGGCGGTCTGCATTTTCTTGGCGTCTTCGCTGCCGATGCCGGCTTTCACCGGCACCACTTGCTTGACCTTGTCGCCGCCGATCTTTTCGATCTTGGTGCCCAGGTCGATGAAGCGCACATCGACGCCGCGCTTGGCCAGCTTGCCCAGCAGCACATCGCGCACCTGGGTGATTTGGAAATCGCTGTCGGCGTGCAGCGTGAGTTCGCGCGCTTTCTCGGTGCCGGTGAGCTCGACCTTGGCCGACGAGCCTTTGAAGTCGAACCGGGTGCCGATTTCCTTGGCGGATTGCTCAACGGCGTTGCGCAGTTCCACGACATCGGGCTCGATGACGGCATCAAAACTGGGCATGGGTGGGGGCAGCGGCGAAGCGTGGGCGATTGGGGTCAAAATTCTGCCATGCCCACCCCTGTGCTGGGCCCCGATCAACTGGGGCCTTTGATCGAAAAGCGCGTCAACCTGCGTGCCTACAACAGCTTTGGCCTGCCGGCCACGGCCGCCACGCTGGTGCGCGTAACGAGTGAAGCCGAGGTCAAGCGCGTGGTCAACCACGCTGAACTGGGCCCGGCGCGCAAATTCATCCTCGGTGGCGGCAGCAACGTGGTGCTCACGCGCGATGTCAGCGATGTCGTGCTCAAGGTTGAAATCATGGGCCGCGCGCTGGTGGCCGAAACGCCGCAGGCCTGGATCGTGCAGGCCGGCGCCGGCGAGAACTGGCATGAGTTGGTGCGTTGGACGCTCGATCAAGGCTGGCCCGGGCTGGAAAACCTGGCGCTCATTCCCGGCACCGTGGGCGGCGCGCCGGTACAGAACATTGGCGCCTATGGCGTGGAGCTGGCCGAGCGCTTCGACTCGCTGGACGGCGTTGATCTGGTCACCGGCCGCAGCGTCACGCTCAGCCGTGCGCTGTGCGGCTTTGGCTACCGTGACAGCGTGTTCAAAGGCTTGTTAGCGGGCAAGACCGTGATCACCCAGGTGCGCCTGCGCCTGCCAAAACCCTGGGTGCCGGTGCTGGGCTACCTGGAACTCGAACGGCGCATGAACGAGACCGGCAACCTCACACCCGACGCGGCCACGATCTTCGACTGGGTGTGCGCCATTCGCCGCGCCAAGCTGCCCGACCCGGCCGTGCTCGGCAACGCCGGCAGTTTCTTCAAGAACCCGGTGGTCAGCCCCGAGCAGTGCCACGACATCCTCGGCCGCGACCCCGAAATCGTGCATTACCCCTTGCCCGATGGCACCGTGAAGCTGGCTGCGGGTTGGTTGATCGACGCCTGCGGCTGGAAGGGCAAGACCGTGGGCGACGCGGCGGTCTACGAACGCCAGGCGCTGGTGCTGGTGAACCGCGGCGCGGCCACCGGGGCGCAGGTGATGACGCTGGCCCGCGCCATTCAAGAAAGCGTCTACGGGCGTTTTGGCATTCGGCTGGAGCCTGAGCCGGTGGTGCTCTGAAGCGGCGTTGTTGGGTGGCGGTACCCGCGTGCGCCAGGCTGAAGCCGGGCCGTCGCGCACCCGATTGCCGCGGCGCCGGCTCTACCTGAGAGCGATCAACAGAATGACTTGCATCATGGGAGAAAGCGCGTGCCGCTGAGCTGGAACGAAATCAAGGGCCGCGCCGTCGCTTTCGCCAAGGAATGGGGCAATGCCAGCGACGAGCGTGCGCAAGCGCAGTCGTTCTGGATCGACTTCTTTGCCGTTTTCGGCCTCAGCCCGCGCCGCATTTCCAGCTTCGAACATGCCGTGAAGAAGCACGGCGGCGGCCAAGGTTTCGTCGACTTGTTCTGGCCAGGCATGTTGTTGGTCGAGCACAAGTCGCGCGGCAAGAGCCTGGATCGCGCCTTTGGCCAGGCGCTCGACTACTTCCCCGGCATCAAGGAGCGCGATCTGCCGCGACATGTGCTGGTGTGCGACTTCGCGCGCATGCGACTGGCCAACCTCGATAGGGGAGACGAGCTTGAATTCGAGCTCAAAGACCTGCACAAGCACATCCGCCGCTTCGGTTTCATCGCCGGCTACCAGGTGCAACAGATCAAGCCGCAAGACCCCGTCAACCTGCGTGCGGCCGAGCGCATGGGCAAGCTGCACGATGCGCTCAAGGCCAGCGGCTATGACGGCCACGCACTCGAAGTGCTGCTGGTGCGCCTCTTGTTCTGCTTGTTTGCCGACGACACCGGCATCTTTCAGCCCACGCAGGCCTTTCGCGCCTGGGTTGAAGAGCGCACTGCCAGTGACGGCAGCGATCTCGGGCCACAACTGGCGGCACTGTTCCAGGTATTGAATACGCCGCGCGACAAGCGCCCGCGTACGCTCGACGAGCAACTCGGCGCGTTCGACTACATCAACGGTGCGCTTTTCGCCGAGCACTTACCGCTGGCAGCCTTCGATACCACCATGCGCGAGCGCTTGCTCGATGCCTGCGCCATCGACTGGAGCACGATCAGCCCGGCGATCTTTGGCGCGCTGTTCCAGAGCATCATGAAGGCCGAAGAGCGGCGCAACCTGGGCGCGCACTACACCAGCGAAGAGAACATCCAGAAGCTCATCAAGCCGCTTTTTCTCGATGCGCTGTGGGCCGAGTTTCACAAGGTCAAAAACAACCGCAACAAGCTCTTCGAATTCCACAAGAAGCTGCGCGACCTGAACTTCCTCGACCCCGCCTGCGGTTGCGGCAACTTCCTCGTCATCACCTACCGCGAGTTGCGCTTGCTGGAGTTGGAAGTGCTGCGCGTGGCCTATGGCAGCGGCCAGCGCGAACTCGATGTGCACCAGCTCATCGCCATCGACGTCGATCAATTCCACGGCATCGAGATCGAGGAGTTCCCGGCCCAGATTGCGCAGGTGGCGCTGTGGCTGATCGACCACCAGATGAACCTGGCGGTGAGCGAAGAGTTCGGCCAGTACTTCGCGCGCATCCCGCTCAAGGCCACGCCGCACATCGTGCATGGCAATGCGCTGCAAGCCGAATGGAACGATGTGCTGGTGGCCGAGCGCTGCAGCTTCGTGCTGGGCAACCCGCCGTTTGTGGGCAAGAACTTTCAGAGCCAAGCGCAGAAGGCAGACCTTGCGCGTGTCGCACACGCCGTCGTTGGCGCCGGTGTGCTCGATTTCGTGGCCGGTTGGTACATCAAGGCTTCGCACTACATCCACACCAATCCGTCACCGCGTTGCGCATTCGTCTCCACGAACAGCATCTGCCAGGGCGAGCAAGTGGGTGTCCTGTGGGGTTGGTTGCTTGCGCAGGGCATCAAGATCCATTTCGCGCACCGCACCTTCGCGTGGAGCAATGAGGCGCGCGGAAGAGCTGCCGTCCATTGCGTGATCGTAGGCTTCGGCCTTGGCGACGAAGGCGTCGCCAAGACGATCTATGAGTACGACGATCTGCGCGGTGAGCCGCACGCGGTTGCAGCCGTGAACATCAATCCGTATTTGGTCGACGCGGCAGACGTTGCGCTGCCGTCGCGGACCAGTTCAATCTGCAATGTCCGCGCGATCCTTTTTGGCAGCAAGCCGACTGATGGCGGCAACCTGATAATGACTCGCACCGAACGTGATGAGCTTGTTGCCGCCGAACCGACAGTCGCGCCATACGTGCATGAGTACCTCAGCGCGGAAGACTTCATTCAAGGCGTGCCGCGATATTGCATATGGCTAAAGGACTGCCCGCCTCAGATTCTCAGGCGGATGCCGATGACGTTGCGTCGTGTCGAGGCCGTTGCGGACTTCCGCAAAAACAGCAGTAAGGACGCTACCCGCCGCAACGCCGCGACGCCCTCGCGCTTTGCAGAGGACCGACAACCTGTGACGGATTACCTTGCGATACCCAAGACTTCATCGGAGCTTCGTCCCTTCGTCCCAATCGGCTACCTGCCGCAGAGCACGATCGTTGCAAGCGAGTTGTTCACCGTCGCCGGTGCGGGCGCATTCGAGTTCGGCATCCTCACGTCGTCGATGCACAACGCTTGGATCAGATTCACGTGTGGGCGCTTGAAGAGCGATTTCCGCTATTCCGCAAGCATCGTCTACAACAACTTCCCCTGGCCCGAAGCGCCCACCGCGGCCCACAAGACAGCCATCGAAACCGCCGCGCAAACCGTGCTTGACACCCGCGCCAAATTCCCCGGCTCGACCCTGGCCGACCTGTACGACCCGCTGGCCATGCCGCCGGCCTTGCTCAAGGCGCACCACAAACTCGACGCCGCCGTAGATGCCGCCTACGTTGCCAAACGCAGCTTCAAGACCGACGCCGAGCGCGTGGCCTTTCTGTTCGAGCGCTACCGGCAACTCACGTCGCTGCTGCCGGCATCAACGCCGGCAAAGCGGCGTGCGCGGCGTTCTATCAGCGCTTGACAGCCTTGTTGGCCCACTGCGGTCAGCCAATCGGGGGGTCGGGCGTGTCGTCGTCGAAGTGGTCGCGGTGAGCAACGAATGCAATGCCTGCGGCCCGCAGCGCGCGATCGAGTTGATGGCTCCAGGCGTCCCGGTCGATGAAGAGAGTCGGCCCGGGCGGGTCAGGCGGCACGGTGGCGCCGGTAGCGCTCGAAGCGCAGCGCTTCTTCAATCTGGCGCGGGCTCACTCGAAAGTCGCTCGCCATCTCTTCGATCGAATCGCCGGCACCGAAGCGGTCGGCGATGACTTCGGTGCGCACATACACATCGGCAAGGGCCGGGCGGCCGAATGAGCGAAGAGGATCGACCACCACAGCGCGCGACTGCGCCGCGGTGTTGTTGGCCGGGGCACTATAGGGAAACAGGCGTACGACCGTGCCGCGACCGTCGTACTCGACACGGCTGAGGGCTTGCTCGAAGTCCTCGCGCAGGGCTTGCTGGCCCTGCCGCGAGACGTTGAGCAACAGTTCCGCGTATTCGACGAACAGATCGACGCCGTTGGTGCGAAAGCGCGCCGAAAGCAACGGGCGTGCATCGCCAAGACGTTCACGCATGTAGTCCACCGCCTGGCGTACCTGTGGCAGCTTGACGCGATGTCGGCGCCGGATGACGCCGAGCAAATGAAGCTCGCAAAGATTGGCGAACGACAGCAGATTTTGCCGTGCGTCGGCCGGCTCGATGACACGCTTGAAGCGCTTGGGCTTGCCATCCGCATGCCGGTAGTCATGACCGAAGCTCCAGGCCTGCACCGTACCGAAAGGCAGCGCCAGGATGTGCGCCGCCTCGCCCGCTCGGTAGGCGGGTTCGTTGAGCACGTCGGTGGGTCGGTGTTCGGTGGTCACGGCGCAAGGCG
>JAYUPO010000357.1:0-8706 GCA_043760085.1 Burkholderiales bacterium | reverse complement strand
TGGGGAAGAAGCACACCAGTGCCGCGATGGCAATCTTCGGCTCGACGCCATTGCCCATCAGCAGCACCAGGATCGGCGCCTTGGCCACGACCGGGATGGAGTTGAACATCACCACCACCGGAAAGAAAATTTCCTGCAAGCGCCGGTAGTGCACAAAGACCGTTGCCACCGCAATGGCCACCAGGTTGCCCAGCAAGAAGCCGCCCAGCGCCTCCAGCGCCGTGGGCACCAGGTTGGCAAAGAGCACGGCGCGTTTGGCATACAAGGTCTGCAACACCGCCCAGGGTGACGGCGCGATGAAGGGCTTCACGTCAAACACCACCACCAGCCCCCACCACAGCGCCAGCAAGACAGCGATGCCGAGCACGGGCATCAGCCGGCGGCGCTGGCGCTCGCGGCGTTGCGCTTCCCGATACCGCGCCTCTTCCTCGTCCATGGCTGGTTTAGGTGCGGCCACGGCAGTGGTGGTGGTAGGCAGCGGCGCGTTCACGAGCAGGCCTTCATCAACAGGTGTCCGTCAACAGGTTTCCAGCAGGCGGCGCAGTTCGCCCGTGAGGGCCACGAACGGTGCGCTCTCGCGCGTGGCGAGCGTGCGCTCGGCCGGCAGCGGCACGTTCACGATGGCGCGCACCCGCCCCGGGCTGGCCGCCATCATCAGCACGCGCTGGCCCAGGTAGGCGGCCTCGTGGATGCTGTGGGTGACGAACAGCACCGTGATGCCGAGTTCGCGCCACACCCGGCGCAGCTCTTCATTCAGGCGGTCGCGGGTGATCTCGTCGAGCGCGCCGAAGGGCTCGTCCATCAGCAGGATCTTGGGGTCGCTGGCCAGCGCGCGCGCGATGGCCACGCGCTGGCGCATGCCGCCCGAAAGCTCATGCGGGTAGGCTTGTTCGCTGCCGGCCAAACCCACCAAGTGCAGCAGTTCGCGTGGCGTGGCCTTGCCGCGGCGCGCACGTTTAACTGCTACCTGCAGCGGCAGCTCGACGTTTTGCAGCGCATTGCGCCAGGGCAGCAGCGCCGGGTCTTGAAACACAAAGCCGATGTCACGGCGCAGGCGCGCGGCTTCGGGCTTCTGGCCAAACACCAGCACCTCGCCGGCGTTGGGCGTGATGAGGTCGGCCACCACGCGCAGCAAGGTGCTCTTGCCGCAACCCGAGGGGCCCAGCAGCGTGAGGAACTCGCCCACCGCCACATCGAGGCTCAGGCCCTGCAGGGCAGTGACGGCGCGGCGCTCGGTGAAGAAGCGCACGTGCAGGTTGCGGCAGCTCACAGCTGCGTTGGCCACACCAAGTTCAGCCAGCGCCGCTGGCGCCAGCGCGGTGCTCACCGTTCAGGCTTTCTGGCGCGCAGCCTGCGTCGCCTTCAGCAGTTCGAGCGTGATGACCTCGTCGACCTTGGGCGTGCGCGCGGTGAACTGACCCAGCTCGCTGTAAAGCGCGATCTGTTCCTGCCAGTTCCCCGCGTCCATGCTGCCCCAGCCCTGCGCGCGCGCCGCATCACCGAAGCTGTAGGCCAGCATCACGTCAGCGGCCACGCGCTCATCGGTGCGATCGAGATTGGGATATTCCTTCACCAGCAGGTCCACCGCCTGGTCGCGGTTCTTGTCGGCCCAGGCCCAGCCCTTGGCGGCAGCGCGCAGGAAGCCGGCCAGCACGTCGCCCTTTTCCTGCAGCGTCTTGGTGGTGGCGTAGTAGGGCAGGGCGTACAGCTTCACGCCGGTGTCCCACAGCGTCATGTCCACGCGCTCGGCGCCCAGCACCTTCAGCGCGGTGGTGTTGGTGAGCCAGCCGGTCACGGCATCGACCTGGCCGGTCAGCAGCGGCGCCATGTCAGCGCCGATGGTGACGATGGTGACGTCTTTTTCAGCGATCTTGTTTTTGGCCAGCAGCGCACGCAGCAGGATCACGCCGGTGGCCTGGATGCCGATCTTCTTGCCTACCATGTCCTTGGCGGTGCGGATCGGGTTCTTCTTCAGCGAGAAGAAGGTGTAGGGGTGTTTCTGGATGCCGACGGCAAAGCACTTGATCGGCAAGCCTTGCGAAACAGCCAGCATCAGCGATGGGCTCGACGACACCTGGCCGAGTTCGAAGCGGCCCGAGGCCACCACCGCCACGCCGTCAATGCTGGGGCCGCCGGGCTGGATTTGAAAGTCGATGTCTTCGGCTTCAAAGTAACCCAGCTTCCTGGCCGCCACCTCGCCGAGCTGGTTGCCGCCGATCAGCCAGCCCAACTGCATGTTGATCTTGTGCTTGCCGGCGGCCAGTGCCTCGATGGACATGAAGCTGCTGCCTGCCGCCACGGCCCCGGCGGCCATCGAGGCGGCCAGCATGCGGCGGCGGGCGGGGTCGAGATGGTCGTTCATGGGGGCTCCAATCGTTGCTCCGGATACAGGTCATTCTGTTGGCCGGCTTGCGCTGTCGCAAGAGGTGTTTACGGCGATGCGCGCGCCACAAACACAGCCCGCGCGCTCAGCCGCCGCGCAGTGCCGCCAGCTTGTGCTCGATGCGCGCCATCATGCGCGTCAAGTCGTCGTGCTCGTCGGCGGTGAGCGCGGCACCCGGCGCGCGCACGCGGGCGCTGGCGATGGCGCCGCGCCGGCGCAAGATCTCCTTGCGCCAGGCCAGCGCCACGCCGGCCTGAGTTTCATATCGCACCAGCGGCAGGTAGATCTCGAACAAGTCGTCGGCCAGGTCGCGGTTGCCGGCCTGCATGGCGCGGTACACCTCGGTCAGCATTTCCGGGTAGGCCACGCCGGTCATCGGGCCGTCGGCGCCGCGCGCCAGCTCCAGCGGGTAGAACAGGCCGTTGTTGCCGACCAGGATCGACACACGGCGCTGCGTATTGATCGTGTTCGCCTCCAGCGCGCGGATGCGCGTGATCTTGGTCAGCCCCGGGCTGTCTTCGGCCTTGAGCATCACCACCTGCGGCAGTTCGCGCACGATCTGGCTGAACACCGGCACCGACATGTGCACGCCGGTCACGGCCGGGTAATCCTGCACGCACACCGGCACCTGCGGGCCGAGCGCCTTGCAGGCAGCGGCGTAGAAGTTGAAGAACTGCTCGTCGTGCCGCACGGTGGGGGGCGGGGCGATCATCACCCCGGCGGCGCCGGCGGCCATTGCCGCCGAGGCCAGCGACAGCATGGGGTCGAAGGCCGGCGACGACACGCCCACCACCACCGGGACGCGGCCATCGACGCGCCGCAAGAAGCGGTTCATCACCGCCAGCGACTCTTCCTGCGACAGCTTTTGCGCCTCGCCCATGATGCCCAGGATGGTCAGGCCATCAATGCCGAAGCTCAGGTAGAAATCAGTGAGGCGGTCGATGCTGGGCAGGTCGAGCTCGCCGCTGTCGGTGAACGGTGTGGCGGCGATGACGAAGACGCCGGCGGTGTGGTGGTGGATGGGTGCGGCCATGGGGTGTCCTGATGAGTGGTGCAGCAGCCTTCGGGGTCAGTGCGGCCTGCACCGCGTGGGGGTCAGGCCACGCGGCCAGGCCACATCTGCTTTAGCCGGCCCGGCCAGCGTAGCAGCTCCCTTGAATCCAAAGGCTGTTGGTTTTTGCTTATGGTCCAACCATTGACCAGGCCGATCATTAACCCTAAAGTGGGCTGATGGTCATCGCCCGCCGCCCCGCCGCCGCCCAAGCCACCCGCACTGTGGCCAGCGCGCCCAGCCGCCCGGCCGCCGCCGCGGGGGCACTGGGGCAGATCAACGTGCCCAAGTCGTGCGATGTGCTGGCGCAGCGGCTGCAAGCGCACATCCTGGGCGGCACCTACGGCCCCGGCACGGCCTTGCCCACCGAACGCGACCTGGTCAGCACCACCGGCCTGAGCCGGGGCTCGGTGCGTGAGGCGCTGCGCATTCTTGAAGCGCAGGGCCTGGTGCGCACGCGTGCCGGTCGCTATGGCGGCTCGGTGGTGTCGCAGCCGTCTGATGCGCAGTTGGCCGGCCAGATCGAACTCTTCGCCAAAGGCCGCGCCGTGCCGCTGCATGCGCTGGTTGAAGCGCGCCAGGCGCTGGAGCCGATGGTGGCCTACCTGGCAGCGCGCCACCGCAGCGCGCAAGACTTGCTGCAGCTCCAAGCCATTTCGGCCCAGCTCGACGCCGCGGCGCAAGACGACGTGCCGGGCTTTCTGGCGCACAACGCGAGCTGGCACACCGCACTGGCCGCGGCCAGCCACAACGACCTGCTGCGCGCCTTCACGGCCTCAATTTCCGGGCTGATGCTGGAAGCCTCACGCATCGAAAACTTCGCCTCGCCCGATGTGCGCAAGCTGGTGACCCAGGCGCACCGGCGCATCCTGCAGGCGATTGAAGCGCAAGACGCCGAAGCCGCGCGCCGCCGCGCCGAACGCGACATCCAGGCCTATGCGCAGCACCTTGAAGCCGCGCTGCAAGCCGCGCGCCGCGCACCGCCGCGCCGGCGCAAGCCCGTCTGATCATGGCCCGTGCAAGCAGCGCAGCGCAACGCACGCCGGTGCTGGTGGGCATGGGCACGGCCACCCAGCGCGAAGACGACTGGCGCCGCGCGCTGGAGCCCATCGACCTGATGCTGCAAGCCGTGCACGCAGCCGGCGCCAGCAGCGGCAGCGCGCACGCGCTGCGCGGCACGCAGTTCGTCGCCGTGCCGCGCGGGCGCTGGTCTTATGCCAACCCGGCCGGCGAGCTGGCACGCCACATCGGCGCGCAGGCCATCACCTTGCTGGCCGATGTGGGGGTGTTGCAGCAAACCTTGATCGGCCAGGCCTGTGAGCGCATCGCCCAGGGTGAGCTGCACACCGCGCTGGTGGCGGGGGCCGACACCGGTTGGCGCTTGCTGCGCGCACACATGGCGGGCCAGGTGGCCAGCGAGCGGCAGCAGCCAGACGAACCTGACATTCACCTCTCGCCCACGAGCGAACTGCGCCATGCAGCGGAAAAGCGCGCGGGCCTGCACATGCCGGTGGGCCTGTACGCCATCATCGAAAGCGCCTGGCGCGCGCACCAAGGCTGGTCGGTGGCGCAGCATCGCGACGAACTGGCGGCGCTCGGCGAACGCTTCAGCCGCATCGCCGCGGCCAACCCGCATGCCTGGCAGCTCAGCGCCGTCACCGCGCTCGACATTCGCGAGGCCGCGCCGCGCAACCCGATGCAGGCCTTCCCGTACACGCGCGCGCATTGCTCCACCTGGAACGTTGATCAGGCCGCCGCCTTGCTGTTCTGTTCGGCAGCGCGGGCCACTGAATTAGGCATCGACCCCGCGCGCTGGGTGTACCCGTTGGCCAGCACGCAGGCCAACCACATGCTGCCAGTGACGGCGCGCGAAACGCTGTACGACTGCCCCGGTGCGCGCATCGCCGGGCAGGCTGCGCTGGTCACGCTGGAGGCGCTGGGCGTGCCAGCGGAGCAAGTCGATCTGGTGGATTTGTACAGCTGCTTTCCCGTGGCCGTGCAGGTCTATGCCGCCGCATTGGGTCTGCCGCTGCAGCGCGAACTTACCGTGACGGGCGGCATGCCCTTTGCCGGCGGGCCGTACAACAACTATGTGCTGCAAGCCACCTGCCGCGCGGCGGAACTGATGCGCGCCGGGCGCGGCCGCACGGCGCTGGTGTCATCGGTGTCGGGCGTGCTCACCAAGCAAGGTTTCGGTGCCTGGGCCATGACCCCGGGGCGCGGCTTTGTGCAGGCCGATGTGAGCGCCGAGGTGGCGCGCCAAGCGCCTGCGCTCGATGTGCTGGCCGGCTACACCGGCCCGGCGCGCATCGCTGGCTTCACCGTGCTGCACGGGCGCGAGCAAGCACCCAAAGGGGTGGCCATCGTCACCACGCCCGGCGGCCAGCGCACGGTGGCCACCACGGTGCAAGTGCCGCTGCTGGCGCGGATGCAGGAGCAGGAATTCGTCGGGCACGATGTACTGGTGCGCGGCAACGAGTTCACGGTCGCAGCATGACTGACCCCACCCACGCCACCCACGCCACCCACGCCACCGACACCGCTGCCGGCAGCGTCACCACGCTGCATGAGCGTTGCTGCCTGACGCTGGTGCGCCGCCTGGTGGCCTTGCTCGACCGCGACCCCGCCGCCTTGCGTGAGGGCGACGCCTTGCCGCGCGGCTGGCACCCGCTGCTGTTCAACGCCCCCACGCCGCAGGCGCAATTGCGCAGCGACGGCGCGGCGCAGCTCGGTGTGAGCTGGCCCGACATCGGCCTGCCGCGCCTGATGCTGGGCGGGCGCGAAACCCGCTTCAGCGGCGACATTCCTGTTGGCGCGCTGCTGCGCCGCGAATCACGGTGCGGCCCGGTGCAGTTCAAGCAGGGGCGTTCGGGCCGCTTTGCGCTGGTCACGGTTGAGCATCAAATCTTCATCGACGGTGCGAGCGCGCCGGCATTGACCGAGCGGCTGGGCTACATCCTGCGCCCGGCCAGCACCGAGCCGGCCACTGCGCCGGCCACTGCGCCGGCATCTGCGCCCGCGCCAGCGCCCCTTGTGCCCGACGTTGCGCCCACCCCCGTGATCGCGCAGCGCCGCATCGTGCCCGACGAACGCCTGTTGTTCCGCTACTCGGCCATCACCGACAACCCGCACCGCATCCACTACGACACGGCCTATGCGCTGGCCGCAGAGGGCTACCCGGCCCTGGTGGTGAATGGCAGCATTGCGGGGCTGTTCCTGCTGGAAATGTTGCGCACGGCCGCGGGGCGCGAGCCGGCGGTGCTGGTGTCGCGCAATGTGGCGCCGATGTTCTGCGGCCAGCCCCTGGATCTGTGCGTGGGCCGTGACGCGCAGGGCTGGCGCCTGTGGGCGCACAACGCGCTGGGCCAGACCACGTTTGATGCGCGCGCCGAATTTTGACTCACCCGTAACGTTAAGGAGACCGACCATGAACCCAAACCAAACCGGCCACGCGCGTGTGGCACGCCGTTGCGTAACAGGGCTGTTGGGCCTGTTGGCGGCGGCCGCCTGCGTGCTGCCCGCCCTGGCCCAGACCGCGCCGTTCCCGAGCAAGCCCATCCGCATGATCGTTTCGGTGGGTGCCGGTGGCGCCACCGACACCATCACCCGCCGCTTGGCTGAACGCCTGCAAAAGGTGCTGGGCCAGCCGGTGGTGGTGGAGAACATGGCTGGTGCCAGCGGCGTGATCGCGGCGCAAACGGTGGCGCGTGCCGCGCCCGACGGCCACACCCTGCTGATCGGCACCAACACCACCCACGCCGGCAACGCCAGCTTCGTGAAGAACCTGCCCTACGACCCGCTGGGCGACTTTGCGCCCATCACGCGCATGGCCATTGCCGCGCTGGTGCTGTGCGTGAACAACGATGTGCCGGTGGCCAACCTGAAGGAGTTCATCGCCCACGCCAAGGCCAACCCGGGCAAGCTGAACTTCGGCAGCGGCACGGGCTCGGCGCGGCTGTCGTCCGAAATGCTCAAGGCCAGCGCCGGGATTGACCTGGTCAGCGTGCCCTACAAGTCGAACGCGCCGGCGCTGACTGATTTGCGCGGCGGCCAGATCCAGATGCTGTTTGGTGACATCGCGCTGATGCTGCCGCACATTCGCGCCAACGCCGTCAAGGCGCTGGGCGTGTCCAGCGCCAGGCGCTCGGCCGCCATGCCCGACATGCCCACGCTGGCCGAAGCCGGCCTGCCGGGCTATGAACTGGTGGGCTTCATCGCCGCCTTCGCGCCGGCCAGGACGCCCGAGCCCATCGTGCGCCTGCTCAATGAAGAGATGACCCGCATCTTGCGCGACAAGGAATTTGCCGACGGCCTGGCCGCGCTGGGCATCGACGCCGCGCCCACCACGCCGGGCGAATTGCGCGAATGGGTGCAGGCGGAAACGCGCAAGTGGGGCGAGCTGGCGCGCGCCGCCGGCATCCAGCCCGAATGAAACGTTAACCATGACTGCCTCAGCGCCGCTGCGCGTGATCGAATGGGTCGGTGCGGGCAGCGGCCTGGCCGCGGCCTACGCCGGCTGGCTGCTGGCGCGCATGGGGGCGCAGGTGTCGCGCTTCGGCCTGCCGGGGTTAACGGATGAATCCACTGGCACGCCGCCTGACGGGCCCTTCAACGCGCTGGCCCTGGCGCGCGAAACGCTGGCCGCCGGCAAGGGCGATGCCAGCGCGCCGCTGGATGCGCTGCTGGCGCAGGCCGACATCCTGCTGTGCGACGCGCCGCACAGTCTGCAAGCGCAGCTTGGCAGCGTGGCGGCGCTGCGCCAGCGCGCACCGCAACTGGTGCTGGGCCTGGCCACGCCCTTCGGCCTGAGTGGCCCTTACGCCGCCCACCCCGGCACGGCGCTGGACGCGCAGGCGCTCAGCGGCGTGGCCTGGGCGCTGGGCGAGCGCGGCCGCGCGCCGCTGAGCCTGCCCCCCGGCGTGGCCGAACACCAGGCCGGCGCGATGCTCGCGGCCGGCTGCTTGATGGCACTGAGCGTGCGCGACCAGCACGGCAGCGGCCGCGTGGTCGACATCGCACTCACCGAGGTGCTGGCCAGCTATGTGGCGGGCAACTGCCCGGTCTACATTCACCACGGCTTGCAGTGGCAGCGCAGCGGCCGGCGCGCGTCGGGCTCGGCCGGCGCCTACCCTTATGTGATGCTGCCGTGCCAGGACGGCCAGGTCTGCATTTGCGGGCGCACGCGCGAAGAGTGGCAGCGCCTGGTGCAGGCCATGGGCAGCCCCGAATGGGCGGCGCAACCGCGCTATCAATCGTTGCGTGCCAAGGGCAC
>JAYUPO010000356.1:0-28284 GCA_043760085.1 Burkholderiales bacterium | reverse complement strand
TGTGCTGCCGGATGGCCTGGGTTAACGCTTCACTCAAGCTGCCCGGTGGGGTGAGGAAGGTTTCGCCGCCCAGCACCCAGGCGATACTGAATTCGAGGCCATGGCGGCGCAGCAGATCTTCAACCCGTGCGCGCAAACCCGCCGCCGTGCTTTCAGTTGAAAAGCGGAAATTGAAATCGACCACCAGTTCACCGGGTATCACATTGCCCACGCCGGTGCCGGCGTGGATGTTGCTCACCTGCCAGGTGGTGGGCGGGAAGAAGGCATTGCCGGCGTCCCACCGGGTGGTGGCCAATTCGGCCAGCGCGGGGGCGAACTGGTGGATGGGGTTGCGCGCCAGGTGCGGGTAGGCCACGTGGCCTTGTACGCCGCGTACCGTGAGCTTGCCCGACAGCGTGCCACGGCGGCCGTTCTTGATCATGTCGCCAAGCTGCTTCACCGACGTGGGCTCGCCCACGATGCAGGCATCTAACCGCTCATTGCGTGCCTCAAACCATTCCACCATGCGCAGCGTGCCGTCGAGCGCGGGGCCTTCTTCATCGCTGGTGAGCAGGAAGTGGATGCTGCCGGCGTGCTGCGGTTGGGCGGCGGCGAATTCTTCGGCCGCAACCACCATGGCCGCAATGGATGTCTTCATGTCGGCCGCGCCGCGGCCGTGCAGCATGCCGTTGCGATGGCTGGGCACGAAGGGGTCGCTGGCCCAGCGTTCCAGGGGGCCGGTGGGCACCACGTCGGTGTGGCCGGCAAAGGCCACGGCCAAGCCGGGCCGGGCACCCACGCGGCGTGCCATGAGGTTGCTGACGCGCGCGCCGGCCGGCCCGGCGGGCAGGTGTTCGCATAGGAAGCCGGCACGCTGCAGGCGCTGGGCAATCAAGGCCTGGCAGCCGTCGTCTTCAGGCGTGACACTGCGCCGCGCAATCAACGCTTCGGCCAACTGCACCACGCCGCTCATCGCCGCGCCCAGGGCATGGCCGGGTTGGCGTTCTTGTCTTCGGGGTGCACGTCGAGCGTGATGTCGGTGAAGGTGGCGGTTTCGGATTCCTCGGCCTTGGGCGCGGTGGCCTTGGCCGGTGCGGCCGCGTTTTCCAGCCGCCACATCAGGTTGGTGGGAGAGTCGGCATGGGCCATGCCTTCGTCGCGGGTGATGGCACCGCTGGTGATGAGCCGGGCGATTTCTTGTTCGAAGGTGATGGAGCCTTCGGCCATCGACTTTTCCATCGCCTCTTTCACCTGTTGCAAGTCGCCACGCTCGATGAGCTCAGCCACCAGCTTGGTGTTGAGCAGCACCTCCACCACCGGCACGCGCCCGCCCACGGTGGCGCGCAACAGCCGCTGCGAGACGATGGCGCGCAGGCCCGAAGCCAGGTCACTCAACAAGGCCGGGCGTGACTCGGGTGTGTAGAACGACAGGATGCGGCCCAGCGCGTGGTAGCTGTTGTTGCCGTGCAGCGTGGCCAGCACCAGGTGGCCCGACAGGGCGTACGAGATCGCCGCCGTCATGGTTTCGCGGTCGCGAATTTCACCGATCAAGATGCAGTCCGGCGCCTGGCGCAGCGCGTTCTTCAGCGCCACCTGCAGTGACACCGTGTCGCGCCCCACCTCGCGCTGGTTGACGACGCTTTTCTTGTTGCTGAACAAGAATTCCATCGGGTCTTCGATGGTGAGAATATGCCCCGTGGTCTGCTGGTTGCGCCATTCCAGCATGGCCGCCAGCGTGGTGCTCTTGCCGGTGCCGGTGGCGCCCACCATCAGGATCAGGCCGCGCTTTTCAAGCACCAGTTGCGCCAGCAAATTGGGCACGCCGAGTGAGTCGAGCGCCGGAATGTCGTAGGGGATGCAGCGGAACACCGCGGCAATGCTGCCACGCTGGCGGAAGGCAGAAAGCCGGAAGCTGCCTACCCGCGCCACGCCGATGGCCACGTTCAGCTCGCCCGTGTCGTCAAGCTCTTCAAGCTGCTGCGGCGTGAGGATTTCTGACAGCAACTGACGCGGCTGCGCCGCCGTGAGCAGTTGATCAGACAACTGCATGATCTGGCCATTGATCTTGATGAGGATCGGCGTGTTGGCCGACATGTACACATCGGAAGCGTTCTTCTCGGCCATCAGCCGCAGAACTTTCTCCATGTTTCCACTCATCAACTTCTCCTGTTCAAAGGGCGGTTAAGTATCAGGCCCGCAGCAATTCGTTGATGCTGGTCTTGGAGCGAGTCTGCGCATCGACCCGCTTCACGATGATGGCCGCGTACAGGCTGTACGGTGTGCCGTCAGCGCATTTCTTCGGCAGGTTGCCGCTCACCACCACGCTGCCGCTGGGCACGCGGCCGTAGCTGATCTCGCCGGTTTCGCGGTTGAAGATGGGCGTGCTTTGGCCCAGGTAAACGCCCATGCCGAGCACCGAATTTTCTTCAACGATCACGCCTTCCACCACTTCGCTGCGCGCGCCGATGAAGCAGTTGTCTTCGATGATGGTGGGGTTGGCCTGCAAGGGTTCGAGCACGCCGCCGATGCCCACGCCACCGCTTAAATGAACGTTCTTGCCGATCTGCGCGCAAGAGCCCACGGTGGCCCAGGTGTCGACCATTGTCCCTTCGTCAACGTAGGCGCCGATGTTCACAAAAGAGGGCATCAAGACCACGTTCTTGGCGATATAGCTGCCGCGCCGCGCCACCGCGGGCGGCACCACGCGCACGCCGGTGTCGCGCATGGCGGCTTCGTCGAGGTGGGCGAACTTGGTTTGCACCTTGTCGAAGAAGCCCAGCTCGCCGGCACGCACGACCTTGTTATCGCTCAGGCGAAAGCTCAGCAGCACGGCCTTCTTCACCCACTGGTTCACCTGCCACTGGCCCACGGCCTGGCGCTCGGCCACGCGCAGGCGGCCCTTGTTCAGATCGCTGATGACGCGCTCCACCGCGGCGCGCACCTCGGGGGCGTTGGCAGGGGTGATCTTGGCGCGTTCTTCCCAGGCGTGGTCGATGATGGCTTGCAACGGATGTGTCATGGTCTTGGCGTGTTTCGGAGGGTTTGGGTGTAGGCCACGATGCGCTGGGCGGCTTCAACGCATTCGTCAACGCCGGCCACCAGGGCCATGCGGATGCGCCCGGCGCCGGGGTTGTGGCCGTGCGCCACGCGGGCCAGCAGGCTGCCCGGTAGCACGGCCACATTGTATTGAGCCAGTAACCCCAAGGCGAAGGCGACATCGTCTTGCCCGGGCACCGCAGCCCACAGGTAGAAGGCGGCGTCCGGCAGCGCCACATCAAGCACCGGCGCCAGCATGGGTGTGACGCGGGCGAACTTTTGCCGGTACAGCTCGCGGTTAGCCACCACGTGCGCTTCATCGCCCCAGGCGGCGATGCTGGCGCGCTGAATGGGCGGGCTCATGGCGCTGCCGTGGTAGGTGCGGTAGAGCAAACAGGCCTTGATGAGGGCGGCGTCGCCGGCCACGAAGCCCGAACGCATGCCGGGCACGTTGCTGCGCTTTGAAAGGCTGGTCAGCACGACCAGGTTCTTGAAGTCGTTCCGGCCCAGCGCCTGCGCGGCTTGCAGCGCGCCCAGGGGCGGCTCGTCGCGAAAGTAGATTTCCGAATAGCACTCGTCGCTGGCGATCACGAAGCCGTATCGGTCGCTCAACTCGAACAACTGGCGCCATTCGGCCAGCGGCGCCACCGCGCCGGTGGGGTTGCCTGGCGAGCAGACGTAAAGCAGTTGCGTGCGGGCCCAGGTGGCGGCGTCAATCTGGCCCCAGTTCGCCGCGAAGTTGCGCGCCGGGTCGCTGTTGGCAAACGCCGTTTGCGCGCCGGCCAACAGCGCAGCGCCTTCGTAGATTTGATAGAACGGGTTGGGGCAGACGACGGTGGCGCCGGGTTTGGACGAGTCCACCACCGTTTGCGCCAGGGCAAACAAAGCCTCACGTGAACCGTTAACCGGCAACACTTGTGTGGCGGCGTTGAGTGCGACACCGTAGCGGCGCTGCACCCATGCCGCACAGGCTTCGCGCAAGGCGGGCTCGCCGGCTGTGGCGGGATAGTTTGAGAGCCCGGGCAGGCCCGCGATCAAGGCCTGTTCAATCAGCGCCGGCGTGGCATGGCGTGGCTCACCAAGGCCCAGGCTGATGTGTCGCAGGTTTGCCGGTGGTGTGATGCCGAGCGTGAGTTCGCGCAAGCGTTCGAAGGGGTAGGGGTGCAGGCGCGTGAGCAGCGGGTTCATCAAGCGATTATCCGTGGCGGGCTGTGCCAATCGGCCGCGGCCTGGGCGATGATCGCGGCATGCCTGCCACCACCCTCAAGCGCCGAATCATGAGCTGGTTGTTGACCCTGATTGCGGCCTACCTGCTGGTGTTGGCCTTTGTGTGGTGGGGCCAGGAACGGCTGCTTTTTGCACCCGCCAAACTGGCACCGGACCACCGCTTCGATCTTGGCGCCGATGTGCATGAGACGTGGGTGCCGCTGGCCGATGCGCGCCTGCACGCCTTGCACCTGCGCCTGCCCAAGCCGCGCGGCGTGGTGTTCTACCTGCACGGCAACGCCGGCAACCTGCAAGGCTGGTTCACGAACGCTGACTTTTATCGCCAGGCCAATTTCGACCTGTTCATGCTTGACTACCGCGGCTACGGCAAGAGCAGCGGGCGCATCACCAGCCAGGCCCAGCTCGAAGCCGATGTGCGCGCCGCGTGGGATTTTTTGGCGGCGCACTACGAAGGCGTGCAGATCGAAGGCGTGCAAATGACCCGCGTGGTGTTCGGCCGCTCGCTGGGCAGCGGCCTGGCCACCGGCCTGGCAGCACAGGTGCAGCCCGAGTTGACGGTGCTGGTCTCACCCTACGAGAGCATGGCTGCGCTGGCGTCGCACCACTACCCCTGGGTGCCGGTGGCCTTGCTGCGCTACCCCTTGCGCAGTGACCTGGCGTTGCCGCGCATCAAGACACCGGTTTGGCTGGCGCATGGCGAGCTGGACACGCTGATTCCGGTGCAGCACGCACAGCGTTTGTCGCAGCGCATGCCTGCAATCACCCTGGTGCAGGTGCCCGGCGCCGGGCACAACGATGTGCACTTGTTCGAGCCCTATCTGCAGGGCTTGCGTCGCGCGCTGGCTGCTACAGGCGCCCTACGCAGCTAGGCGCGCCGCAGCGGCAGGCCAGCCGGCCTTCGTGGTGGGTTTCACCGTAGTTCACGGTGATTTCTTCGCCGCCGGCAATGGCGCGCAAGGCATAGAACTCCACCCGCCCCTGGCGAATGCACAGCCGTGCGTTGGGCGCGCAGGAATGGTTGGTGAAGCGCATGGGGTCGGCGGAACGGCTGAAGTCGATGGCGCGGCGCGGCGACAGCTCAACGATCATGATGCGTTCATGCCTTGTCGCGCGAATGCGCGCTTCGGCCACGCTGATCGCTTCACCGCGGATTTCGCCGATCTTCAGCCGCGGCGGTATCGGCTCGGCCGCGAAGGCGCCCTGGCCGTCGATCGCGCTGGGCTGCACCGCGACGGCAAACTTCTGATAAGCGGGCCGTTTGGTATGCGAGCTGCTGTCCATGGCGCGATCATAGAAGCTGCTACGAGATCCATGACCTGTGCGCCGCGGGCGCTGGCGACTCGCTGCTCGGCCTGGCGTTTACGCTGTTGTGATTCGTTGCCTGGGTGGATCCGCGGTTCAGCGGATCGTTAAACTCGAATGACTGGAGTGCATCAATGGACACATCCCTTGTCAAGCGCGACCCTGAAATCATGAGCGGCGCACTTTGCTTTTCGGGTACGCGGGTTCCCGTAAAAGGCCTGTTCGACTATCTCGAGGGCACGTCCACGCTGGAGGATTTCCTGGTGGACTTCCCATCAGTTTCACGGGCCACGGCCGTGGCTGTTCTGGAAACCGCGCGCGAAGGCCTGGGCGCCGATGCGGCTTCTGCTTGACAAGTCGGTTCCCGCACGGTTGCGGCTGGCATTGCCGAGCCACGCCGTGTCAACCGCAGGGCGTGAGGGTTGGTCGGGTGTCAAGAACGGGCGACTGCTGACGTTGGCCGCAACCAGGTTCGACGCATTCATCACGGTCGACAAGAGCCTGCCTTTTCAGCAGAACCTGGCCACCTTGCCCATCGCGCTGATCGTGCTCGACACCCGCTCGATTGAGTTGCCTGCGCTGTTGCCACTCGTCCCGGCGCTGGAGCGCGCTTTGTTGACGCTCGTTCCACGAAGCTATGTACTGATCGAATCAGGCCAAACCTGAGGCCTGCGCCGACACCGGCAAGGCCGCCAGCACCACCGCCGGCTGCGGCTGCCAGCCCTTCTTGCGCTGCTCCACCACCACGTTGGTGTAGATGCCGCCACGCACATACCACCTGGCCGTGATGCGGACGAAGCGCGGGCTGATGGCGGCGCAAATGTCGTCGAGGATCTGGTTCGTTACCGCTTCATGGAAGGCGCCTTCGTTGCGGTAACTCCAGAAGTACAGCTTCAGGCTTTTCAACTCGATGCACAGCGCATCGGGCACGGTTTCGATGCTGAAGTGGGCGAAGTCGGGCTGGCCGGTGAGCGGGCAGTTGCAAGTGAACTCGGGCACCTGGAACTGGATCACATAGTCGCGCTGCGGTGCCGGGTTGGGGAACACCTGCAAGGCCTTGCTCGGCGTGCTGGGTGGCGTGGCGGGGGCCTGGCGTTGCGTGGGGGCAGGGGCTTTGCGGGCCATGATGAAGGGGCTTGTAGGGGCGGCTTTTCGAAGGGGCGCGATGCTATCATCGCGCCCCGATTTACCTCGTAAGAACGCCTCGCAGCAGAGGCGTTTTTCATGCCGGCCGCGGCCCCTTCTGATGTCTAGCCTGCGCTGGGTTTGCGCAGTTGTTCTGAACTGACACCGCCTCATGCGCCTGAACCAGATCCGCCTTGCCGGCTTCAAGTCTTTCGCCGACCCCACCACCTTCCAGTTGCCCGGCCAGCGCGTGGGCGTGGTCGGGCCCAACGGCTGCGGCAAAAGCAACATCATGGACGCCGTGCGCTGGGTACTGGGCGAAAGCAAGGCCAGCGAGCTGCGTGGCGAATCCATGCAAGACGTGATCTTCAACGGCACCGCCACGCGCAAGCCCTCCAGCCGTTCGAGCGTGGAGCTCGTCTTCGACAACGCCGATGCACGCGCTGGTGGGCAGTGGAACAGCTACGCCGAAATCGCCGTCAAGCGCGTGCTCACGCGCGACGGCACGAGCAGCTACTACATCAACAACCAGCCGGTGCGCCGGCGCGATGTGCAAGACGTGTTCCTGGGCACCGGCCTGGGGCCGCGGGCCTACGCCATCATTGGCCAGGGCACCATCAGCCGCATCATCGAAAGCCGGCCCGAAGAACTGCGCCTGTTCCTGGAAGAAGCAGCCGGCGTGTCGAAGTACAAAGAGCGCCGCCGCGAGACGGAAAACCGGCTGAAGGACACGCGCGAAAACCTGACGCGGGTGGACGACATCCTGCGCGAACTGAACAGCAACCTCGACAAGCTGCAAGGCCAGGCCGAAGTGGCGCAGCGCTACCACGCGCTGCAAACCGATGGCACGAAGAAGCTGCACCAGTTGTGGTTCCTGAAGCACCGCGACGCCGCCGGCGAGGCGCAGCGCGTGCACCAGGCGCTGAACGAGGCCGTCACGGCGTTCGAGCAGCGCACCGCCGAACTGCGCCACGTGGAAGCCGAACTCGAAACCATCCGCCAGGCGCATTACGCCGCTGGCGACGCCATGCACCTGCGCCAGGGTGCGCTGGCCGACGCGGCGCTGGAGGTGAGCCGCCTGGAAGAACGCATCCGCTATGTGGTCGAAAGCCGCCTGCGCACCGAAGCGCGCGTGGCCGAACTGAAGGCGCAGAACAGCCAATGGGCCGAGCGCCAAGCGCAGGCGCAGGCCGAGCTTGAGGCCGCGGCGGCGCAGATCGTGCAGGCCGACGAGCAGGGCGAGACGCTGGCCGCCCAGGCCGAGGAACAGGCCGCTCAACTGAATGGTTATGACGACAGCGTGCGCACCGCGCAAGGCCGCAGCAGCGAGCAGCGCGCCCAGGTGGCGCAGGTGCAGCAGCAAATTCAAGTGCTGGCGGCTGAAACCCGCAGCGTTGATGAACAGCGCCGCGCCTTGCAAGGGCGGCATGAACGCCTGAAGGCCGAGCGCGGCGCGCTGGCCGTGCCCGACATGCAGCGCCTGGGCGAACTGAAGACCAGCAGCGCCAGTGCCGAGGCGGCGCGCAGCAGCAGTGACGCGCGCTTGCATGAGCTCACCGAGCAATTGCCCCAGCTCGACGAGCAACGCCGCGCCCAGGCCGCGCTGGCCAGCACCGAAAGCCACAAACACGCCGACCTGGCCGCGCGGCTCGATGCTTTGCGCGCCCTGCAAGAAAAGGTGCAGCGCGGCGGCAAGCTGCAACCCTGGCTGGCGCGCCACGGCCTGGAAAGCCTGCAAGGCCTGTGGACGCAAATCCACATCGAGCCCGGCTGGGAAGCCGCGCTCGAAGCCGCGCTGCGCGAGCGTTTGAATGCCCTGCAGGTGGGCCGGCTTGACACCGTGCGCGCCTTTGCCGCCGACGCGCCACCCGCCCGTCTGGCCTTCTATTCCTTGCCCCAGGCCGCGCTGCCTGCGGCCGCGCATGCCTTACCCGGCCTGGCTGACAAGCTGCGCCTGCACGACGCCGGCTTGAAGGCGCTGTTGGGCGATTGGCTCGAAGGCGTGTTCACGGCGGCGAGCATCGATGACGCGCTGGCCGCGCGCACGCAGTTGGGTCACGGCGAAGTGATCATGACGCGCGAAGGCCATGCCGTGTCGTCGCACGCCATGAGCCTGTACGCGCCCGACTCCGAACAAGCCGGCATGCTGGCGCGCGCGCAGGAGATTGAAAACCTCGACCGCCAGTTGCGCGCCCAGGCCCTGATGGCCGATGAAGCGCGCGGCGCCGGTGTGCGCCTGGAAGCCGCCTACACCGAAGCCAGCCTGCGCCTGGCCAGCGTGCGGCGCGAGGCTGCCGAAGCCCAGACCCGCGCCCACCAGTTGCAGGTGGAACTGCTGCGCTTGCAGCAGCAAGCCGAAGCCAGCCAGGGCCGGCGCGCGCAGCTCGATGGCGAACTGAGCGAGATCGACGCCCAGCTTGAGGCGCTGGAAGAGCGGCGCATGACGGGCGAGGCGCGCTTCGAAGAACTCGACATGCAACTGGCCAGCGCGCAAGAGCGCCACGCCGAACTCGACGATGCCGTGATCGCCGCCGAGCGCCAGCGTGCCGGCGCGCAAGAGCAACTGCGCGCACTGGAACGCCAGGCGCAGGAAGCGCAGTTCCAGGCTCGAGCGTTGGCAGCGCGGCGCGGCGAACTGCAACGTGGCATCGAAACCGCCATGGCGCAAATCAGCAGCAACGCCGCGGCCGGCGAGCAGTTGCAGCTGGAACTGGGCACACTGAACGACACCGCGGCGCAGGCCGGCCTGCAAGGCGCCCTGGCCCTGCGCCTGGCGCGCGAAGGCGAACTTGGTGCCACCCGAAGCCAGTACGACGACTTGAGCGCCAAGCTGCGCGCGGCCGATGAGCAGCGCCTGACCATTGAGCGCGGGCTGGAGCCGCAGCGCGAACGCATCACCAAATTGCAGCTCGATGAACAGGCCGCGCAGTTGGGCGGCGCGCAGTACCTGGAGCAACTCACGGCCGCGGCAGTGGATGTGGAAGCACTTGGCGCCAGCGTGGCCGCTGAAGGCGTGAAGCTGCAGGGCCTGCAAGGCGAGATCGACCGCATCGGCCGCGAGGTGGCGGCGCTGGGCGCGGTGAACCTGGCTGCGCTGGAAGAGCTCACCATGGCCAGCGAACGCAAGACCTTTCTCGATGCGCAGAACGCTGACTTGCTCGAAGCCATGAACACGCTGGAAGACGCGATCCGCAAGATCGACCTCGAAACGCGCGATCTGCTGGGCCAGACCTTCAACCAGGTGAACGAGCATTTCGGCCAGATGTTCCCCACGCTGTTCGGCGGCGGCAGCGCCAAGCTGGTGATGACGGGCGACGAGATTCTCGATTCCGGCGTGCAGGTCATGGCCCAGCCGCCGGGCAAGAAGAACAGCACCATCCACTTGATGAGCGGCGGCGAAAAGGCTCTTACCGCCATCGCGCTGGTGTTTGCGATCTTCCAGTTGAACCCGGCGCCGTTCTGCCTGCTTGATGAAGTCGACGCGCCGCTGGACGACGCCAACACCGAACGCTATTCAAAGCTCGTCATGCAAATGAGCGTGGGCACGCAGTTCCTGTTCATCAGCCACAACAAGATCGCCATGGAAATGGCCGAGCAACTGATCGGCGTGACCATGCAGGAGCAAGGCGTGTCGCGCATCGTGGCGGTGGACATTGAAGCGGCTGTGGGCTTGGCGGAAACAGCATGACGTTAACGATTGCCCTGGCCATCCTCGGCGGCCTGATATTGGCCGCGGTTGTGGCGCATGGCGCCTGGAACACGCGCCGCGTGCAGCCGCGCCAGGCCGATGAAAGCAGCGAACGCATCGAGCCCGGCATGGGCGGCAGCGAAGGCGCGCCCGGCCAGCCGGCGGATACGGCGCCACCCTTGCCTGAAGTGCCACCGCTGCGCCGCATGGCGCTGCTCGATGCGCTGATCGACGCCATCGCCCCGCTGGCGCTGGATGCTCCGGTGAGCGGCGAAGCGGTGCTGGCGCATTGGCCCGCCACGCGCCGCGCCGGCAGCAAGCCCTACAGCATCGAAGGGCTCGATGATGAGCACGGCCAGTGGGAACAGCCCCGGCCGGGCGGCCGCTACACCGAGCTGCAGGCCGGTGTGCAACTGGCCAACCGCAGTGGTGCGCTGAACGAGATCGAGTACTCCGAATTCGTGCAGAAGGTGCAGGCCTTTGCCGATGCGCTGAACGCCACGCCCGACTTCCCCGACATGCTCGACGTGGTGGCTCGCGCGCGAGAGCTTGATGCCTTTGCCAGCCCGCTGGATGCGCAACTGGCCATCAACCTGCGTGCACGCAAGGCCAGTTGGTCGGTGGGCTTCTTGCAGCAGTGTGCGCAGCGTTTGGGCTTTGTGCCCGGTGCCGTGGCCGGCCGGCTGGTGCTGCCTGCCGCGGAAGACGGCGCGCCGCCGCTGCTGGTGCTGGCCTTTGACGCCAACGCCGCGCTGGCCGATCAAGCGCAGGGCGCGGCCGTGCGTGAGGCCACCTTGAGCCTGGACGTGCCGCAAACCCCGGCCGCGGCCGAGCCGTTCCCGGCCTGGCATGGCGCGGCCACCGGCTTGAGCGAGGCGCTGGATGCCGACATGGTTGACGACGCCGGCGCGCCGCTGAAGTTGCAAAGCTTCGCCAGCATCGGCGCCGAGCTGGGCCAGCTCTATGCCGCGCTCGAATCGCACGACCTTGCGGCCGGCTCGCCCGCGGCGCGGCGGCTGTTTTCGGGTTGACGCGCCCGTGCCCGTGCCTGCGAGTGCCGCGCCACAGCAGCGCGCCGCCGAGCTGCGGCAGCAGTTGCTCCATCACGCTGAGCGCTACTACGTGCACGACGCGCCGGAAATTCCCGACGCCGAATACGACCGCCTGTTCGCCGAGCTTCAAGCCCTTGAAGCCGCGCACCCCGAGCTGCTGAGCGCTGATTCGCCCACCCAGCGTGTGGGTGCTACGGTGGTGCAGGGGCTCAAGCCGGTGCGCCATGCGCTGCCGATGCTGTCGATCCGCACCGAAACCGACACCACGGCGCGCGGCGCCGAAAAGTTCGACGAGAGTGTGCGCAAGAAGCTGGGGCTGACGCCGGATGCACCGCCGATCGAATACCTGGCCGAGTTGAAGTTCGACGGCCTGGCGGTGAACCTGCGCTACGAGCGCGGTGTGCTGGTGCAGGCCGCCACCCGGGGCGATGGTGAAACGGGCGAGGACGTGACGCAGAACATCCGCACCATCGCCGGCGTGCCGGCGCGCCTGGTGGGCTCGGCGCCTGCGGTGCTGGAAGTGCGCGGTGAGGTCTACATGCGGCGCAGCGACTTCGAGCGCCTGAATGCGCAGCAGCGCGAGCACGGCAGGCCAACGTTCATCAACCCGCGCAACACCGCGGCCGGGGCCCTGCGCCAGCTCGATGCGGCCATCACCCGGCAGCGGCCCTTGTCGTTCTTTGCCTATGGGCTGGGCGAAGTGCGGGGCTGGAACATGCCCCCCACCCACAGCGCCATGCTCGACGCCTTGGCTGCCATGAGCCTGCCTGTTTGCGCGGACCGGGCCACAGCCCTGGGTTCGGAGGGGCTGGCACGCTTCCACCGCGACATTCAAGCGCGGCGTGATGCCTTGCCCTTCGACATCGATGGCGTGGTCTACAAGGTCAATGACCTGGCCCTGCAGCGCCAGCTTGGTTTCAAGACGCGCGAGCCGCATTGGGCGGTGGCGCACAAGGACCCGGCGCAAGAGCAGGCCACGCGGCTGAACGGCATTGATGTCCAAGTCGGCCGCACCGGCAAGCTCACGCCGGTGGCGCGGCTCGAGCCCGTGTTCGTCGGCGGCACCACGGTGAGCAATGCCACGCTGCACAACCTGTTCGAACTGCGGCGCAAGGGCGTGCGCGTGGGCGACCAGGTGATCGTGCGCCGAGCGGGCGATGTCATCCCTGAAATCGTCGGCCGCATGCCCGGCGTTCGTGGCGCCGATGTGGCCGCTTATGTGCCCAACTTCCGCATGCCGCGCACTTGCCCGGTGTGTGCCAGCCCGGTGCTGCGCGAGCGTGGCGGCATCGAGCACCGTTGTAGCGGCGGCCTCACCTGCCCGGCGCAGCGCAAGCAAGCGCTGCTGCACTTCGCCGGCCGCCGCGCGCTCGACATCGAAGGCCTGGGCGACAAGCTGGTCGAGCAGATGGTTGACGCCGGCCTGCTGCGCACGCTGCCCGAGATCTACAACCTGGGCGTGGCAGCACTGGCGGGGTTGGAGCGCATGGCCGACAAGAGCGCGGCCAACCTGGTGGCGGCGATTGAAAAAAGCAAGCACACCACGCTGGCGCGCTTCTTGTACGCGCTGGGCATTCGCCAGGTGGGCGAAACCACGGCCAAGGATCTGGCGCGGCACTTCGGCAGCTTCGACCGCATCATGCAAGCCAGCCCCGAGCAACTGCTCGAAGTGCCCGATGTGGGCCCGGTGGTGGCGCAAAGCATCCACCAGTTCTTTGCCCAGCCGCATCACCGCGAAGTCGTCGCGCAACTGCGTGCCGCGGGTGTGCAGTGGCAAGAAGGTGACGGCACGGCGGATTCAGGCGCACCCCGGCCCCTGCTCGGCAAGACGCTGGTGCTCACCGGCACGCTGCCCACGCTGAGCCGCGATGACGCCAAGGCCTTGATCGAAGCCGCCGGCGGCAAGGTGGCCGGTTCGGTGTCAAAGAAGACCAGCTTTGTGGTGGCCGGTGAAGAAGCCGGCGGCAAGCTGGACAAGGCGCGCGAGCTGGGTGTGGTGGTGCTGGATGAACAGGGGCTGCAAGCGCTGCTGGCGGGTGCGGCCTCGGCTTGAAACCTGAAGCGAAAGTGGAACCATGACCATACGAGAAATTCTGAAAATGGGCGACGCCCGCTTGCTGCGCGTGGCGCAACCCGTGACGGTGTTCGACACGCCCGAGCTGCATGCCCTGGTGGCCGACATGTTCGACACCATGGAAGCGGCGAATGGCGCTGGCCTGGCCGCGCCGCAGATCGGGGTCGATCTGCAACTGGTGATCTTCGGCTTCAGCCACACCGAGCGTTACCCTGATGCGCCACCGGTGCCGCGCACGGTGCTCATCAACCCGGTGATCAAACCGCTGGGTGCACAGGAAGAAGAAGGCTGGGAGGGTTGCCTGTCGGTGCCGGGGCTGCGTGGCAAGGTGCCGCGTCTGGCACGCATCGCGTACACGGGGTTTGACCCACAGGGCCGGCCCATTGAACGCGAGGCCGAAGGCTTTCACGCCCGCGTGGTGCAGCATGAATGCGACCACCTCATCGGCCGCCTGTACCCCACGCGCATGCGCGACTTCACCCAGTTCGGCTACACCAGCGTGCTGTTCCCCGACATGGACGACAACGCTGACGATTGACTCACTGGCCCGTCAACCCAGGTCACCGCGCTCGCGCAAGCGCGCTTCGAGTTCGGCGATCAGGGCCCGCGCTTCATCGCCTTCAGGAATGGGCCGCCCGCTGTCGCGCCACTGCACTGCGCTCTTGAAGCCCTCAGCCTGCGCCTGGCGGCGAAACCACAGCCCCTCGGGGTTGTGCCGGGTGATGCCGTCGAACAAGGTGGCGAACATCTGCGTTTGTTCCAGCCCCATGCTCAGCATGGCCTGGTTCACCACCATTTTGTGCATGGCCAGGTGCGAGCGCGGCACGCTGCTGATGCGCTGTGCCAACTTGAACGTGGCGCTGTCCAGCTCGGGCGCGGGCACGGCCAGGTTGGCCAGGCCCCACGCCGCGGCGGTGTGGCCATCGAGCGTGTCGCCGGTGAACATCACCTGCTTGGCGCGCGCCGGGCCCAGCCGGTAGGTCCACATCGCCGTGGTCGGGCAGCCCCACACGCGGCTGGGCATGTAGCCGATGCGCGCGTCTTGTGCCATCACCAGCAGGTCGCAGCACAGCGCGATGTCGCTGCCGCCGGCCACGGCATAGCCGTGCACCTTGGCGATGGTGGGCTTGCGGCAACGCCACAGCGCCATGAAGTCTTCGGTGTAGCCCTTCATGGTGGCGTAATCGAGCATCGGGTCCCACGGAAAGCGCTCTTGCTGGCAGGGCTGGTCGGCATTGCCTTCGGCGCTGTCGTGCAGGTCGTAGCCGGCACAGAACGCCCGGCCTGCGCCTTCAACGATGATCACGTGCACCTCATCATCGGCTTCGGCCGTTGCCACCGCCTGGCGGATTTCGCCGGGCATTGCCGCGCTGATGGCGTTCAGCCGCTGCGGGCGGTTCAGGGTGATGTGGGCGATGCGCGGCTCGGCCGGGTTCTGGCTGTACAGCAAGGTGGTGAAGTCGGGCATGGTGGGGGCTGTTTTGCGGGGTTGCTTTGATGCTCGCGGGCCACGGCGCAGGGGTCAAGCCGGGCCTTCCTTTACTTGTCTTCACGTCAGCGCCGCACGCGGCTGGCGCGTTGGCCCCACAGTTGCGCGGCATGTTGCCGTGCCATGGAGGCGGCATGAACGGGAAGCTCCATCGAGTCTTGGGTTGGGCGATTGGACTGTGTGGCCTGTTCACCCTGTCGGCCTTGCTCGCCCTGATGGCGACACCGGCCTGGGCCACCAGCGAACCAGGCGACCCCGCCGGCCGCGTGGGCCGCGTGGCGCAGACCCAAGGCAATGTGTGGATGTGGGACGGCGAACGGCGCGAGTGGCAACCGGCCCAGCGCAACCGCCCACTGACCACGGGCGACCGCCTCACCAGCGAAGCCGGTGCCGCCGCGCGCATCCACATCGGCTCCACCACGCTGCACCTGGGCAGCGGCAGCGAAATCGAAATGCAGCGCCTGGATGACGCCCGCGTTGTGTTGGTCTTGCATGCCGGCCAGTTGGCGCTTCGCATCCGCTCGCGCGAGATGGCGTCTGAAACCGAAGTGCTCACGCGCGAAGGCCGCTTCGTGCCGCTCATTGCAGGGCTGTACCGCGTTGATCGGCTCGAAAATGGCAGCGGCGCCGCGGCCTGGCGTGGCGAGTTGCGCTTCGAAGGCGGGCGCACGCAGTTCAACCTGCGTGCTGGCCAGCGTGCCGATGTCTGGCAACAGGGCCGCGACCTCGAATTCGCCTTCAGCGTGCCGTACAGCGACGCCTTTGCCCAGGCCGTGCTGCGCGACGACCAGCGCGATGAGCGCGGCGACACTGCGCGCTATGTGTCACCCGAAATGACCGGCGCCGAAGACCTCGACCGCCACGGCCGCTGGCAACAACACCCCGAGTATGGTGCGCTGTGGGTGCCGGCCAACGTGGCGCCGGGCTGGGCGCCGTACCGGTTCGGCCAATGGGCCTGGGTCATGCCTTGGGGCTGGACCTGGGTTGACGACGCGCCGTGGGGCTTTGCGCCGTTTCACTATGGCCGCTGGGTCTGGTTCGATTCACACTGGTCCTGGGCCCCGGGCCGGCGCGTGCACCGGCCGGCCTACGCCCCGGCCCTGGTGGGCTGGGCCGGCACGCCTCACGGCCAGATCAACGTGCGCGTGGGCAACGCGCCCACACCGGGCTGGGCACCCTTGGGCCCACGCGATGCCTACGTGCCGGGCCACCATCACAGCCCGCGTTATTGGGAGCGCGTGAACCCCGGGCACGACCAGCGCCGCCGCCTGCCCGAACCCGTGCACCGCGGCTCGGTGAACCACGGCGCACACTCCCCCGTGCAAACGGCGCCCGCCATGCCCGCCATGCCCGCTGTAGGGGCTGTGGCTCCCAGCCCGGGGTGGCAGCAGCAACGGCCGCCACACGGCGCGCAGGCGCCGCAGGCCCCCGCGGCGCAGCCGGTGCCGCAGCCAGGTCGTCAGCCAGTTCCCCAGCCCACAGCCCCGCACCCGGGCGCCGAACACCGCCGCCAGGGCGGCGAAGGTTGGCGTTCAGGCGCGCCTGCTGTGCCGCCATCGAACCAGCAAGAGCCGCGGCGCGACACGCCACCCGCTCGCGCACCAGTGGTGGTTGCCGCTCCTGTGACGCAGGCACCGGTGGTGGTGCCCGCGCCGCGCGCACCGGTGGCCGTGCCCGCAGCACCGGTTGCCGCGCCGGCCGTGCACGGGCCGCAGCGCCCGCCGCACGCGGGTGGGCGGCCGCCAGTGATGGCCAGCACCGAGGTGCCGGTCAAGCCCGCACCGGTGGCGCAAGCGCCCAAGCCGGTGGCCCGTGAGCCGCGCGAGCAACGTGATGACGACGGCCGCCGCCGCACGCCCGAATCGCGCCAGAACCAGCGCGACCGGCAGCAGTTCCAGTAGAGGGCGCAGCCGCGCTTCTCAGGGCCGCAGCAGCGGCTTCAGAACGGGCCAGATGTTGTCCAGCATGCGCGGCTGTGCGGCCGCAGTGGGGTGGATGCGGTCGGCCTGGAACAAGGCCTCGGCGTTGGGCGCATCGGCCACGCCTTTGAGCAAGAACGGCACCAACGCCACGCCTTCGCGCTGTGCGGTGGTGGCGAACAGCGCCGCGAAGTCATCGGCATAGCGCTTGCCGTAGTTGGGTGGCATTTGCATGCCGGCCAGCAGCACCTTGGCGCCGGTGGCCTTGGCCGCGCGCACCATGCCAGCCAGGTTGTCCTGAGTCATGGCCACCGGCAGGCCGCGCAAGGCGTCATTGGCGCCGAGTTCAAGCACCACCACCCTGGGCGCATGTTGCTTCAGCAGCGCCGGCAAGCGCGAGCGCCCGCCCGAGGTGGTGTCGCCGCTGATGCTGGCGTTCACAACCTGGGCACTTAACTTTTCGCTGCGCAGGCGCTGGTCGAGCAGCGCCACCCAGCCGCTGCCGCGCGCCAGGCCGTATTCGGCCGACAGGCTGTCGCCCACGACCAGGATCACCGGCGCCCTGGGCTGCGCCTGCACGCCCGTGGCCAGGGCAAGCGCCAGCCAGACGCTACAGTGCAAGCCCGCGCGCCTGGTGATGGGCCGTGAACCTGAGAGGGCAGGGCTGATGGCAGCAGTGACGGCAGCAGTGACGGCAGCAGTGGCGGTGGAAGTGACGGCAGCAGTGACGGCAGAAGCGATCATCGAAGTGCGAGGCCTGAGCAAGCAGGTGGTGGATGCCACCGGAGCGCTGACGATTCTGCATGACATCCACTTCGCCTTGCGCGCGCGCGAATCGGTGGCCATCGTGGGCGCGTCGGGTTCGGGCAAGAGCACCTTGCTGGGCATCATCGCCGGGCTCGATGTGCCCAGCGCCGGCAGCGTGCACCTGGCCGGAGTCGACATGTTCACGCTCGATGAAGACGCCCGCGCCGCGGTGCGGGCGCACAACGTGGGCTTTGTGTTCCAGAGCTTTCAACTGCTGCCGAACCTGAACGCGCTGGAAAACGTGATGCTGCCGCTGGAACTGCTGGGCCGGCGTGATGCGCGCGAAGCGGCGCGCGAGATGCTCGGCCGCGTCGGGCTGAGCCAGCGCCTGGGCCACTACCCGCGGGTGCTCTCAGGTGGCGAGCAGCAGCGCGTGGCGTTGGCGCGCGCCTTCGTGGTGAAGCCGGCCGTGCTGCTGGCTGATGAACCCACCGGCAGCCTGGATTTCGCCACCGGCGCGGCGGTGATGGAGCTGATGTTCGAGATGAACCGCGAGGCCGGCACGACGCTGGTGCTGGTGACGCACGACAGCGCCATTGCCGCGCGCTGCCAGCGCCAGTTGCGCATCGAGGCCGGGGTGCTGGTGGAAGAGCACGCAACGGCACGCTGAAGTTCGCGCCGTGGCCGCAGCTGCAACGAAAGCGGTGGTGGCCACCGCCAATGCGGCTGCGCCAGCGCGGCGCCTTTCACTCAATGATCTTGTCTGCCCGCAGCCGAATCGTTTGCGGCACCGTCAGGCCCAGGGCGCGCGCCGTCTTCATGTTGAGAACGAGTTGGAACTCGCGCGGCTGCTCGACCGCCATCTCGGCCGGCTGGCCTCCTTTCAGGATCTTGCCGGTGTACTGGCCGGCGCGGCGGAAGATGGCGGCGAAGTCAGGGCCGTAGCTCATCAGCCCGCCATGCTGCACCGCCGCCTCGAGTTCGAACATCGATGGCAATTGGTGCCGCAGCGCCGCCTGGGCCTGCTCGGCCTCAAGGTCATTGCGTGTTGACAGCAGCGTGCCGGTGACGGCCTGAACCTTGGCATCAACGAGCTTGCGCATCGCCGCGTCCAGGCCGCTGGGCTGGTCGACGTGAGCCATGACCAGCGTCAGCCCGAGCCGCTTGGCCGCCTTCTCGGTGTGTTCGATCTCCTGCTTGCAGGCGTTGGCCATGGCCGTGTCGATGACCACGCCAACACGCTTCAGGCCCGGCACCATTTCTGCCAGCAGCTGCAGCCGTTTGAGCGTGAGTTCGTCGTTCATCGACGTCACCCCGGTGACGCGCGTACCCGGCCGCGCCAGCGAGTCGATGAACTTCAGCGCGACGGGGTCGAGCACCGTGGCGATGACGATGGGCGTGTTTCTCGAAGCCGCCCAGGCCGCACCTGCCATCGGCGTGGCCGGGGCAAAGAAAACATCGACCTTGGCCGCGGCGAGTTCACGCGCGAGCGGCTTGAACTTGTCGGGGTCGTTCGATGCAGAACGACGCAGGAGCAACAGGTTCTGGCCTTCGATGAAGCCCTCCGAACGCAGGCCGTCGACGAAGGCGCTTGATGTCGCCAGATGGTATGCGCCGGCGTCTTGCCAGCTCAGCACACCTACTCGTGCCACGCGCTCTTGCGCGACGGCCGCGCCGAACATCGACGCGAACCAGGCCAGGGTCAGAAACAGCGTCTTCATGGTGTCACTCCGTGCAGTTGCCGTGTCCAGATGGGCGCCATTTTGCGACTCATCAATAAAAACGCGCCGCAAGCGGCGCGTTGTGGCACTTGGCCTGCGCCGGGCCGTTATTGCGGCCCAGCGAATTTGTAGTCGGTCTTGGCCGCCTTGCGCAGCGTTTCCTGGTAGGTCTGGAGCTTGGTTTGCTCCAGGCGCTGCTTGAGCTGGCCCTTCACGTCGTCGAAGGCCGGGAACTGCGCTTCGCGCGTGTCTTCGAGCTTGATGATGTGAAAGCCGAATTGCGTCTTCACCGGCTTGTCGGTCATCTCGCCCTTCTTCAGCTTGGCCATCGCCTGGCTGAATTCGGGCACGTAGGCGTCAACCTTGGCGAAGTCGAGGTCGCCGCCGTTGGCGCCCGAGCCGGTGTCTTTTGAATTCTTCTTGGCCAGTTCTTCGAAGTTGCCGCCGGCCTTGAGCTGGGTCATCAGCGCAGTAGCTTCCTCTTCCTTGTCAACCAGGATGTGGCGGGCACGGTACTCGGTGCCGGTGGCCTGCGCCTTGAACTTGTCGTACTCGGTCTTGGCCTCGGCGTCGCTCACCGGGTTCTTGGCGCGGTAGTCTTCAAACAGTTCGCGGATCAGGATGCTCTGGCGGGCCAGCTCCATCTGGTTGCGGTAGGCGGCCGACTTGGCCACGCCAAGCTTCTCGGCTTCTTGCACAAAGATCTCGCGCATCACCACTTCTTCGCGGGCCCGGCCTTCGACTTCGGGCCCCATTTGTTGGCCCGAGCGCGCGGCCTGCTGTTTGGCCTGGGTCAACAGCAAATCCAGCCGGGCCTTGGGCACCGGCTTGCCGTTGACGATGGCAATGTTCTGGGCCGCGGCAGCCAGGGGTATGAACGCTGTAGCCAGGCCAATCGACAAGGTGGACAAGGTGGCGAAAGTGGCGAAGGTGGCCAGGGCGGCAAGGGCGGCGCGGGGTGGGTTGGGCAACATGACGGCAGGGTGTCCTATGCAGGGGGATGTGAAACCGGCCGCGCTGCACAGGTGAACTGTGGCCGGCCGGTTGGGGTGGCACTTCAGGCCTGGGAGGGCTCGTCGCCGCTGCGGGCTGTGATGGCCAGCGCATGAATGCCTTGGGGCATCAACAAGCGCAGGGCATCATACACGAGGCGGTGCCGCGCCACGAGGCCAATGCCCGCGAAACGCCGGCTGGTGATGAACACGTTGTAGTGCCCGCCTTCGCGTGCGCCGGCATGGCCGGCGTGGCGCGCGCTGTCGTCTTCCACGCGCAGGCTTTCAGGCTGCAACGCGGCTTGCAAGGTGGCTTCAATGTCGGCTGCGGTGGCACGTTTCATGGTTTGTTCGGGCCGGCATCACCGCTGCTGACAGGTGCTTGCGGCTCCAGGTACTTTGACAGATAAAGACCCTGCGCCAGGGTGAACAGCAGCATCAAACCGATGCCGCCAAACAGCTTGAAGTTCACCCAGGTGGCGGTGCTGAAGCTGTACGCCACCCACAGGTTGAGCAAGCCCATCAGCGCAAAAAAAGCAATCCAGGCAAAGTTCAGGCGTTGCCACACCGGCGCGGGCAGTTGCAGTTGTTCGCCCATCAGCACGCGCAGCAAGTTCTTGCCGAACAGCAGCGGGCCCAACCAGAACGCCAGGCCCATGGCCCAGTACAGGCCGCTGGGCTTCCACTTGATGAAGGTTTCGCTGCGGAAGTAAATGGTCAGCCCGCCGAGCACCACCACCAGCACCAGGCTCACCCATAGCATCACGTCGACCTTGCGCCCGCGCAGCTTGAGCAATGCCACTTGCACCATGGTGGCCACGATCACCACCGCGGTGGCCAGCAGCACCGGCGCTTCCTCCACGCCAACCTGGCCGCCGGCGACCAGGAAACCAAGCTGGCTGGTGGCCAGGGCGGCGGCCCACTCCTTGTTGCCTTCGGCGTACTTGAACGACACGAAGAACAGGATGATGGGCAGAAAGTCAAACAGCAGTTTCATTCGGCGTGGCCCCGCGGCGCCGGGGCGGCGCTCACTATTTGGGGGCGGCGAAGTCTATCGCGGCTGAGTTGATGCAAAAACGCTCACCGGTCGGCTGCGGTCCGTCGTCAAAGACATGGCCCAGGTGCGAGCCGCAGTGGTTGCAGCGCACCTCTACCCGCACCATGCCGTGGCTCTTGTCAACCACGCGCTCGACCACCTCACTGTTGATCGGCGCGCTGTAGCTGGGCCAGCCGCAGCCGGCGTCGAACTTGGTCTGCGCTTCAAACAGCGGCGTGCCACAGCCCACACAGTTGTACAGGCCGGGTTTGAAGTGGTCCCAGTACTTGCCGCTGAAGGCACGCTCGGTGGCGGCGTGGCGGGCCACCTGGTATTGCATCGCGTCAAGCTCTTCGCGCCACTGCGCGTCGGGCTTTTTCACCGGGTAGCGCGGGTCGTCGTGGTCGTGAATCATGATGAGCAGCTCAGTTCAAGGTGGTGCGCCCACGCAGGCGGAAAGCCGGCATCGGCTTCGTGTTCGGGTTGTTCGTCGAAGGGCCGGCGCAGAACCTTCAGCAGCCGCTGCACTTCAGTGAAATCGCCCTCGCGGGCACGCGCGATGGCGGTTTCACCCAGGTGGTTGCGCAGGATGTACTTGGGGTTGACCCGGTTCATGCGCTGCGCGCGTTGCGCATCCGTGCTGCCTTCGGCGTGCAGCCGCGCGGCGTAGCGCTCGGCCCAGGCGGCGAAGGCGTCGCGGTTGACGAAGACATCGCGCACGGCATCGTTGCTCACGCCAGCGGCCGCCTTGAACAGGCTCAGGCGGCGAAAGGTGATGGTGAAGTCGCAACGGTCGGCGGCCATCAGCTTGAGCAGGTCGTCGATCAGGTCGCGGTCTTCATCGCGCACGGTGGCCAGGCCGAGCTTGGCGCGCCAGGCGTCGAGCATGGCCTGCGCATAGGTGGTCTTGTAGGATTCCAGCGCGGCCAGTGCCTCATCTTGATCGTTAATCAGGGGCAGCAGCGCCTGCGCCAAGGCATGCAGGTTCCAGAACGCCACATTGGGCTGGCGCGCATAGGTGTAGCGGCCAGTGTGGTCGCTGTGGTTGCAGACGTGGCCGGGGTCGAAGACATCGAGAAAGCCGAACGGCCCGTAGTCGATGGTCAGGCCCAGGATCGACAGGTTGTCGGTGTTCATCACGCCATGGCAAAAACCCACCGCCTGCCACTGCGCCACCAGGCGCGCCGTGCATTCGCTCACGGCCTGCAACAGCGCGGCATAGGGTTGGGCTGCCGCGCGACAAGCGGGGTAGAACTGGTCGATCACAAAATCAGCCAGCACGCGCAGCGCGGCATGCTGGTCGTGATGGCTGAAGTGCTCGAAGTGGCCGAAGCGAATGAAGCTGGGCGCCACGCGGGCCACCACGGCAGCGGTTTCCAGCGTCTCGCGACGCACCGGCAAGGGCGAACCGATGAGGCACAGCGCACGTGTCGTGGGGACGCCCAGGCCATGCATGGCCTCGCTGCACAGGAATTCGCGGATCGACGAACGCAGCACGGCGCGGCCGTCGCCCATGCGCGAATAGGGTGTGAGGCCGCTGCCCTTGAGCTGGATTTCCTGCCCACCCTGCGGCGTGTGCACTTCACCCAGCAGCAGCGCGCGGCCGTCGCCCAACTGCCCCGCCCATTGGCCGAACTGGTGGCCGCTGTAGACGCTGGCCAGCGGCTGCATGCCGGGCCACACGGCGGCGCCGCTGAACACGTTCAGGGCGTTCCAGTCGGGGCGCTGCCACCAATCATGCGGCCAGCCCAGCGTGCTGGCGCAATCGTCGCTCACGGCCACCCAGTGGGGCTGCGGCACAGGTTGCGCCGCCAGCGGCGTGTAGAAGGCAGCGCCCAGGGCGGCAAAGCGGTTGGGCCAGTGCAGGCTGGGGCCGAGCGCGGCCAGGCCAGGTTCAAAGGGGGCATTCATGGCCTGGAAGTGTAGACAGCAGCCAAGGCCAACGGCCGTTCAGGGTCAAAGCCTCAAGCCGCGTCGAGACTGACCGTGACCTTGCGCCCCAACGCGGTAGCTATATTGACCAGGGCATCCAGCGAAAATCGCGACACGCGCCCGCGCAGCAAATCGTTCATGCGCGGCTGCGTCACACCGCATTGGCCGGCCGCTTCGGTTTGAGTCCACGCCGATTGTTGAACCAACGCCGCAATCTCCTGCATCAGCGCGGCGCGCGCGCGCAGGTTGGCAGCTTGCTCGGCCGTGTCGGCAATGGCGTCCCAAACGCTGCCATGAGTTTCGCTTGCTGGAGCTGTCTTGCTCTTGGACTTTGCAGCTTTGATCATTCGCGCTCCCTCATCAATGCGGCCCAACGGGCCTTGGCCAGTGCGATTTCCGCCGCGGGCGTGGCCTGCGTCTTCTTCTGAAACGCGTGCAACACCACCACCGTTTCAACCAGGCGGGCGGTGTAGATCACCCGGTAGGTTCCCGTGCTGTCCCATACGCGAATTTCTTCCACACCGCGGCCGATGGCGGGCATGGGCTTGAAGTCGTCGGGTTGCAGGCCACGCTGCACTTTGTCGAGCTGATAGCCCAGGTCTTGCTTCACGTCCTCTGGAAACCCGCGCAAGCGTTTGAGCGAATCACCAAGGAAGCGAATCGGTTTCACTTTTGGAAATATACCGAAACGGATATAACAACGCAAGCGCCTGGCGCTGAACGAACTTCAGGTCGCCTGCCAAAGCGTGCTGCTGCCGTCTACGCGTCGAACGCGCCCCAGGGCTTGCAGCGTTTCCAAAATGGTGGGCAACCGTTCGCGCCAACGTCCGCGGGCAGCGAACCTCGACGCCAACTCGACCAGCGAAATAGGTTTGCCACTGCTTGCCAGCAACTCGGCCACAGCCTTGATTTGCTCCGGCAAGCGCGTGGGCCAGGGCCGTTTGGGCAGGGCTGCTGCCGAAGCCGCCGCTGGTGGCTCTGCGTCAGGGCTTTCGGTTGTGACGTCCATCTCACTCTGTGTGGCCTCGCTTGCGCGCAGCTGAAACTCAGGCCTCAGCCAACGAACCGTGCCGGCCGCCTCTTCAGCTGCACGTTTGCCGTTCAAGGCAACCAGCCGTTCCAGCAGCGTGTCCACGGCCGCTGCGCGCGCCTCGCCCAGAGTGTGATCGGCCAGCGCGTGCTGCAAGTCTTCCCAGCCATAGGCCGTGAGTACGGCGGCGTCAAGTTCGTCATGCAGGCTCTTGAGTACCGACACCAAGCCTTGTACGTGGACGAGCTTGTCTTTGGCCGTTAGCGCCACCCCGCTACGTAGTTTTTTCAGTACGTTGTACAGCCCGGTGAGCGTGACCGATTCATGCGCCGCCTGCCGGCTCTTGCGGTGGGTGTCCAATTGCTCGGCCAGACTTCGGATGCGCGACTTGAGCACCAGTGTGAGGCCGGTGTCTTCGCAGGGGAAAGGGAAGGGTAAGAAGGTCGCCTTGCTGTTGTACCTCGGCCTATCTTCAAGAGTGCCTCCGAAGCGTATGGCCCACTCGAGATGGCAAGAACTCGACAGGAGGCCCAAATGCAATGAATCTTCGCTGGCCACAGCGTACGCCATTGCATCAGGTAGCACGTCACCTTGCACAAAGACAAAAGGCCGGTGCTTCGCGGTGTAGGGAGTGACGATGTACCGGCGCAAGCCGTGCAGTGCCCGCCGCATTGCAGGCCTGGACTCCGCAAACAGCCACCAACGCGTGCGATATGCCGGCCGCGGGTTCTGGTCTCGCTCTGGCTTAACTCTGTCAATCAAACGCTGGTACATGGCGGGAGCTTGGGCGCGAACATCGGCCTCATTCAGGCCGTGGAAATCGATGATGAATCGCGCCTCAAGCCGTTGCACCAAATCCCGCCCGATGATGTACTTTCGAATGTAGTCAGGGCGGTCGCCAGCGTCTATCGAAAGCGCCTGAAGTGCCGGCATGTCAAGTTTGAATCCATCTCCGGCCGGTACCACTCCTTGGAAACAAAGACCCTTGTTCGAGAGTAATTCACAGATGGAGTGGGTGGCATCTTCAGAGGTCAATGATGCGCCGATACGCGGCACGGTCTTCAGCTCAACCAGTGGTTCGCCGTCATTGCTCGAAACGTCGCTGATCGTTCCAATGACGCGCGCAGTCTCCTGGCGGCCGTTTGCAACGCCGACCGTCATGGAAACACGAACGGCAGCGCCATCGGTTGTTTGCACCCAGGGGTGATCCGCTATCGCAAAGACGAGATTGATGCCGCCTTGCACGGACAAGAACCGTTCAAGTACAGGCTTGGAATAACTTTGCACGATGCTGTTTGTTGTGATGAGGCCAAAGCGCCTGCAACTGCCGTCGAGCACGAGCGCGGCCGCCTTTGCCCACCAAAAGCAAACGAAGTCTGCCGTGTCAGGCACGTCAACGTATGCGTTGCGAAGAGCATCTACATAACCGTCCCCAAGAGCTGGTCGGATTCGACGTGCCCCAATGAACGGAGGATTCCCCACAATGAAATCAGCCTGCGGCCATTGGGCCGGCCTCGGTTTCAGGTAGCGCCATTGCGGCACCAGGGCGCTTTGGTCAGGCACCTGGGCGCCGGTAACGGGGTGACTTTTGTGACTCTGGCCGTCCCAGCGCGTCACCAGGGCGCCGGCCCCGTCGCGCATCGGCTCCTGCCCGTCGTAGGCCAACACGGCATCGCGACACTCGATGTTGCGATAGTCATGAATCACCGGCTCGGCAACACTGGCGCTGCCGAAGGCTCTGATGTGCCACTGCAAGTAGCCGATCCACAGCACCAACTCGGCCAACGCCGCCGCGCGTGGGCTGATTTCAATGCCGCGCAATTGCTGCAGCGTGACGGTTTCCCCCTCCAGGCCCAGCTTGCCCTGGGTGTCGCCAAGCGCGCCCAACTGGTCGAACACCTCGGCTTCAAGCCGCTTCAGGTGTTCGAGCGTGACGTATAGGAAATTGCCGCTGCCGCAGGCCGGATCCAACACCCGCACAGTACACAGCTGGTGGTGGAAACGCCTGATTTCGGCTCGCGCCTGTGCCAGCTTGTCGTCTTGCTTCTTGCCTTGCAGCGCGTTGGCCTCGGTGGCCAGCAAGAGGGCCGCGGCCTGGGCATTGGCCCAGTCTGCGCGCAAGGGTTCCACGACTGTGGGCAGCACCAACCGCTCGACATAGGCGCGCGGCGTGTAGGGCGCCCAGGGCGTGGCGCTCGGTGGCATCGAGTGCGCGTTCAAGCAAAGTGCCGAAGATGGCGGGCTCCACTTCGCGCCAGTTGGCGCCAGCCGCTTGCAACAGACCTTCGATCTGCGGGCGACGAAGCGGCAGGACATAGCCGTCTTCGGTGGCGCCTTTGAACAATTTGCCATTAAAGCGCAGCACGTCCTTAACCAGCGCGGCGCTGAAGCCACCTCGATCCATATCGGCCCACAGAATGGCCAGCATGCGGCGCAGAGTGGCGGGTTCGTCAGCATGGCGTTTGAGCAGATGCAGGAACCCTCCTTCGCCACCGTCGGTCTTGGGCAGAAGACCGACATCTTCTGCAAACATGCTGAACAGGCAGCGGGTCAGGAAGGCGGCCACCTGTTGCGGCGCATGGCCGTCGTCTTCCAAGCTGCGCGCCACCACGGCCAACTGTTTGGCAACCTCGCGCGTGACCTTCGCGCTGGCCCGTGCGGGGTTTAGCGCCATCGGATCCAGCCACAGCGTGCGCAGGCGCTCACGCACCGCATCTTGCCGAAGGTCGTCCAGGCGCAAGCGGTGGGTGCGAGCGTCTGGGAACGGGGTGTAGGTGGCGCCGCTGCGGGTGAACTCGGCGTACAGCTCGATGACGTGGCCCACATCCACCACCACCAGAAACGGCGGCCGGCCTTCTGCGGCGGGCAGGGCTCGGGCATAGCCCTCGGCTTGGCCGCGGGCGCGCATCAAGGCATCGTCGAAGCCCTTGGTGTGGGCACCGACCTTGACCTTTTTGGCTTCCAGCACAAAGGCGCCGCGGCGGTAGCAGTCCATGAAGCCACTGCTCTGGCTGCCGTCGCCATGAGCAAAGGTCACGCGGCGCTCGAAGACATAGGCGTTGTCCCGCGTGTCCTCCTGCGCTGGGTCAGGCTGCGGCAATTCGAGCAGGCGGCACAGGTCTGCCACAAAGAGTTGGTAGTTGGCCCGCTCAGAACCCGTTACGCCTTGCCAGCGGGCGATGAACGCCGCGGCGCTGTCGCTGTGTTTCATCGGTCGATGATAGAAGCGGGCAAGCGGCGCCCCATAAGCCGGCGTCGGGTGGCGCATACGGGTAAACGGCAGTGCTGCATTGCTGCATGGTGCGGCCCGCATCCCTATAGTCCCCGTTCCACTTTGTCGCCGCAGCGACACCGCCGCCCCGGCGCCGACTTCTAGAATCGAACGATCGTTCTATTTTTCGCGGCAGCACCATTCCCCCGTCTCAGGAAGCACAAGCATGACAGCCAGCTATGAAGTTCGCGGCCCCGTGGCCGTGGTCACCCTGAACAACCCGCCGGTCAACGGCCTGGGCCACAGCACCCGCATCGGCATTGCCGAAGGCGTTGACAAGGCCATTGCCGACCCGGCCGTCAAGGCCATCGTCATCACCGGTGCCGGCAAGGCCTTTTCGGGCGGGGCCGATATTCGCGAATTCGGCTCGCCCAAATCGATTGCCGAGCCCAACCTGCTCAGCCTGATCCGCCAGCTTGAAACCAGCCCCAAGCCAGTGGTGGCCGCGCTGCACACGGTGGTGATGGGCGGCGGGCTCGAACTGGCCCTGGGCGCGCACTACCGCGTGGCCTCGGCAGGGGCGGCCATCGCCCTACCCGAAGTGAAGATCGGCCTCATTCCCGGTGCCGGCGGCACGCAGCGCCTGCCGCGCGTGCTGGGCGTGGAGATGGCGCTGAACATGATCGTCAAGGGCGATCCGGTGAAGAGCGAAGTTTTGGCGTCG
>JAYUPO010000355.1:0-8721 GCA_043760085.1 Burkholderiales bacterium | reverse complement strand
CGCCGCCAGCGAGGCGGCCGCGCCGGCACCGAGCACCAGACGTCGGCGATGAACGCCAAACCCTGATTCGCGCTGGAAAGGCACTCTCATGGCAGTCCTCCTTGAACCCTTGCGTCCGGCCGCGCCCCGGAAGGGGCGACCCACAGCCAGCGCCGGCGCACTATGAGTCCTAAGCTGCAGGTTCGCCTCATCAGCCTTGAGGATGCGGGCGGCAAAGGGCAGGGGCAAAGGGAGGGGGTAAATGTGGGCAAAAGCGATTGGAAAGAGGTGGGCAAAAGGGGCGCTACCCAATACTGCTCGTCTTGGAGCCTGTCGGGCTGTCGGTCGGGCCCGAGCGGGCCGTGATGCCGTGTGCTGGCAAGGCGCGACGACGACACAGAGCAACTGAATGCTCAGCAGCAGGCGCTATGCACGTCGCGGCGCGCGCCTGTGTTCAGTGCGCCGTGAAGGCGAAGTCCACCTCAGGCTTCAGGCCGCTGACGATGCGCGCGATGCTCTTGCCCGAGCCGCAGGAATGCGTCCAGCCCAGCGTGCCGTGGCCGGTGTTGAAGAACAGGTTGGGCAGCTTGCTGCGGCCGATGATCGGCACGTTGCTCGGCGTGGCCGGGCGCAGGCCGGTCCAGAACTGCGCGTGCTCGCTGTCGCCCGCGCCGGGGAAAAGTTGCTCCACGCGCTTGACGATGGCTTCGCAGCGCACGCGGTTCAGGTCGCGGTCATAACCATTGAGTTCAGCCGTGCCGGCGATGCGCAGCCGATCCCCCAACCGTGAAAAGACGAGCTTGTATTCGTCATCCGTCAGCGACACCTGGTGCGCCATGGCAGCATCCTTAACCGGCATCGTCACCGAGTAGCCCTTGGCCGGGTAGATCGGCAGCGAAATGCCCAGCGGCTGCGCGTACAGCGGGCTCAGGCTGCCCATGGCCAGCACGTAGGCATCGGCGCGCAGGCGTTGGAAGCGGCCTTCGCTGTCGGTGGCTTCAACATGGTCGATCTGGCCGCCGGCTTCGCGCAGCGCGGTAACGGTGTGGCTGAGCAGGAACTGCACGCCGTCAAGCTGGCATCGCTTGACGAGTTCGCGCGCGAAACTGTTCGCATCGCCCGATTCGTCTTCCGCCGTGTAGGTGGCGCCGGCCAGTTGCGGGCGAATATGGCGCAGCGCGGGCTCCAGCTTCACCGCTTCGTCGGCCGAGATCACGCGCCGGTCGCAGCCGAGCGCGCGCATCTGCGCGGCGGGGCCTTCAGCACCGTCGAATTCTTTTTGGCTGGTATAGAAGTGCAGGATGCCTTGTGTGCGCTCGTCGTAGCTGATGCCGATGTCGCGCCGCAGTTGCTGCAGCATGTCGCGGCTGTAGGTGCCCAGGCGCACGATCTGCTCGATGTTGTGGCGCGTGCGCGCGGGCGTGCACTCGCGCAGGAACTGCAAGCCCCACAGCCATTGCCGCATGTCAGCGCGAATGCGAAACAGCAACGGGGCATCCTCTTTGCCCAGCCACTTCAACACCTTAAGCGGCGCACTCGGGTTGGCCCAAGGCTCGGCGTGGCTCACCGAGATTTGCCCGCCGTTGGCGAAGCTGGTTTCAGCGGCCGGCGCGGCCTGGCGGTCGATGACGGAGACCTCGTGCCCCTGTTGGCGCAGGAAGTAGGCCGAGGTGACGCCGAGCAGGCCGGCGCCGAGAACGATGACTTTCATGACGCGGCTCCGAGGAGAGTGCTGAATCGTGGCAGCGGCTCTTCAGACGCCGCTGCACGGGCTCACTGCGGCTGCAAGTTGATCTGCTTGGCAATGGCGCGGTAGCGCGCGGTCTCGGCTTCAAAGAACTTGGCCGATTCGGCCAGCGACATCGGTGCCGCCGCAACCTGCGTCTGGCCCGCCAGTTGTGCGCGCACTTCCGGGTTCTGCAAGGTCTTGCCGATGGCCGCATGCAAGCGGTTGACCACGTCTTCGGGCGTGCTCTTGGGCACCATGAAGCCGGTCCAGATCTTGTACGAGAAGTTCTTCAGCGCCTGGCCCTCGCTGGCGGCAGGCACGTTCTTCAACAGGTCCGAGCGCTGCGCGCCGAGTTGGCCGATCACTTTCATGCGGCCCTGGTCGGCCAGCGCACCCATGGCGGCGCTGTACACCAGCACGGCGAAGTCGACCTGGCCGCCGCCAATGTCTTGCAGCAGCGGCGCGTTGCCCTTGTACGGCACATGCGCGAGCTTGATGCCAGTGCTGGCCTGCACGTTTTCAAGGATCAAGTGGTACAGCGAGCCCACGCCCACGCTGCCATAAGTTAGCGGCTTGTCGGCCGACTTGCGCGCCAGGGCGATCAGCTCGTCAACGTTGTTCACCGGCAAATCCTTGCGCGTGACGAACACCATCACGGCGTCGGCCACCGGGTGTACCAGGCGGAAGTCTTCGGTCTTCAGTTTCACCGCGGCATTGGCCAGCGGCGACAGGATCACTTCGTTGGGCGAGCCCTGGAAGATGAAGTAACCGTCGGCCGGCGCGGCCAGCACCTTCTGCGCCGCCAGCGCGCCGCTCACGCCGCCCAGGTTTTCCACCAGCACCTGCTGGCCCAGTTCTTTGCCCAGCGGGTTGAAGAAGATGCGCGCAATGGCATCAGACGGGCCGCCCGCGGGGTACGGCACCATCAAATTGACCGGCTTGGTCGGGTAGCTCTGCGCAAGGGCCGCACCGGCGCTGAGCAGCAGGCCGGCAAGCAGGGTCAACGAGCGATGGAACTTGGTCATGGCAACTCCTGGTGGTGTGGGGCGTGGCGAGAGCGTGTCGAGGGCGAACCACGGGCACACGGCGCGGCCAATGTAGAGGCCGGTCAGGGCCAAGTCCAATGCATATTTTTCAGTATTAGCATGAGTTTTGCGCATGCCTTTCAGTGCCGGCGCAGGCGCTCACGACGCCGCTTCGTCGGCCACACTGCCTTCCACCGCGCCCCACTCGTCATCAACCCGCCGCATGTTCTCAAGCATCTTGAGCAGGTAGTGCAGGCTGTGCGTGACGTCGTTGATCGAGAAGTCCGCCAGGATCTGCTCGTAGTACACGTGGATTTTTGGCAGCGCCAGGTCGTGCCAGGTATGGCGGCCTGAGTCGGTCATCGTGACCACGCGCGAGCGCCTGTCACGGCTGTCAGCGGTCACCACGACATGGCCGTCGCGCTCCATGCGGCCGATCAGCCCCGACAAGTTCTGCCGGCTCACCATCAGGTAGCGCGCCAGGTCGCCAATGCTCATGCCGCCCTGCACCTTTTCGCGCGACAGCGCGCCGAGCACCGCCCACTGCTGCGTCGTCAAGCCCTCGGCCTCGACCGCGCGGCTGCCCGTTTTATGCAACATATTTGCGCATTGATAGAGCCGGAAGAACAAACGATTGGCCATTTCGATTTTCGCCTGAGCGGCATTGGTCATAGGGTTTTCTCTAGTTTTATAGGCAAAAAGAGCCTTGCACTAACATCGAACCAAATCTAATATACGTCAATATCTTGACATATGTAGCCGAGCGATGCGAAAGACGGCAGCGCAATTCGAACTGTAGAAGGAAAGGACTCGTGATGAATCGATTCGACAACCAAACCGTGGTCGTCACCGGTGGCGGTGGTGGCATTGGTGGCGCCACCTGCAAGCGCTTTGGCGCTGAAGGTGCGCGTGTCGCGGTGTTTGACTTGAACCTCGAAGCCGCTGAAAAAGTGGCGGCTGCGATCCGCGCCGAAGGCGGGCAGGCGCAGGCTTTTCACTGCGACATCACCGAGCGCGACAGCGTCAACGCCGCGGTGTTGGCTTGCGAAGCGCAGCTCGGCCCGATTGACGTGCTGGTCAACAACGCCGGTTGGGATGTCTTCAAGCCCTTCACCAAGACCGAGCCGGCGCAGTGGGACAAGCTGATCGCCATCAACCTCACCGGCGCGCTGCACATGCACCACGCCGTGCTGCCCGGCATGGCCGCACGCAGACGAGGCCGCATCGTCAACATCTCGTCTGATGCGGCGCGCGTGGGCTCTTCCGGCGAAGCGGTGTACGCGGCCTGCAAAGGCGGGCTGGTGGCCTTTTCCAAGACCATCGCCCGCGAGCATGCGCGCCACGGCATCACCGTCAACGTGGTGTGCCCGGGGCCGACGGCCACCGCGCTGTTCGAGGACTACAAACAAGGTGCGGGCAACCCCGACAAGCTGATGGAGGCGTTCACGCGCTCGATCCCGCTCGGGCGCATCGGCCAGCCCGACGACCTGCCCGGCGCGGTGCTGTTCTTTGCAAGCAGCGACGCCGCCTATGTGACCGGCCAGGTGCTGAGCGTGTCTGGTGGTTTGACGATGAACGGCTAACTTTCAAAGTCAGGAGACCAAGACATGAATTTCGAAGACATCCTGTACGAAGTCCGCAACGGCGTGGCCTGGATCACCATCAACCGCCCGGACAAGATGAACGCGTTTCGCGGCACCACCTGCGACGAGTTGATCAAGGCGCTGAACAAGGCCGGCTACGACAAGAGCGTGGGCTGCATCGTGCTGGCCGGCGCCGGCGAGAAGGCCTTTTGCACCGGCGGCGACCAGTCGGCGCACGACGGCAACTACGACGGCCGCGGCACCATCGGGCTGCCGATGGAAGAGCTGCACACCGCCATTCGCGATGTGCCCAAGCCGGTGATCGCCCGCGTGCAGGGCTTTGCCATCGGCGGCGGCAACGTGCTGTGCACGATCTGCGACCTGACGATCTGCTCCGACAAAGCCGTCTTCGGCCAGGTGGGGCCGAAGATGGGTTCGGTCGACCCCGGCTACGGCACCGCCTTTCTGGCGCGCGTTGTCGGCGAGAAGAAGGCGCGCGAGATCTGGTACCTGAACAAGCGCTACTCGGGCGCCGAAGCGGTGGCCATGGGCCTGGCCAATGTGTGCGTGCCACATGAGCAGCTCGACGCCACCGTGCAGGAGTGGGCCGAGACGATTTGCGAGCGCAGTCCCACCGCCATCGCCATCGCCAAGCGCAGCTTCAACGCGGACACCGCGCACCAGGCGGGCATTGCCGGGTTGGGCATGTATGCACTGAAGCTGTACTACGACACCGAAGAGTCGCGCGAAGGTGTGGCGGCACTCAAAGAAAAGCGCAAGCCCAACTTCCGCAAATTCGCGAAGTGACGACGCAAGGAAGGCGCGCGGCAATGAACCCCTACCTCGACGAAGACCTGGTCGCACTCGCCGGCCACGCCCGGCGCTTCGCCGCCGAGCGCATCGCGCCCGGCTTCCAGGAGCGCGACCAGACGCGGGTGCTGGATCGCGCGCTGATGCGCGAGATGGGCGAGATGGGTTTCATCGCACCGGAGTTACCTGAAACGGTAGGTGGGCAAGGCCTGGGCTGCCTGGCTGCCGGCGTGATCCACGAGGAAGTGGCGCGCGCCGACCTGAGCATCTCTTACGTTAACCTGCTGGCATCGCTGAACGGCCAGATCCTGAACGACCACGGCCAACCCGAGGTCGTCAAGCCCTGGCTGGCCAAGCTTGTGCGTGGCGAGGCGCTGCTGGCGATCGCGCTGACCGAGCCGCGTGGCGGCTCCGACGCCGGCAACCTGCGCCTGCGCGTCGAACGTCAAGGCGGGCACTACGTGATCAACGGCGAGAAGACGTCGATCTCCGCCGCCGACCAGGCCGACGCCACGGTCGTCTTCGGCCGCACCGGCACGGTTGAATCTGCCGCCCACGGCGTGACCGCGCTGCTGGTGCCGATGAATCTGCCCGGCGTGACGACCAACCGCTTCAACTGCCACGGCCAGCGCGCCATCGGCCGCGGCTCGATCTTTTTCGAGAACGTGCGCGTGCCGCTCGATCACCGCCTGGGCGACGAGAACAAGGGTTTCGTGCAGGTGATGCAGGGCTTCGATTTCTCGCGCGCGCTGATCGGCTTGCAGGTGCTGGCCGTGGCGCGCGTGGCGCTGGAAGAAACCTGGGCATACGTCGCTCAGCGCGAAGCCTTCGGCAAACCACTGTCGGCGTTCCAGGGCGTGTCCCATCCGCTGGCCGACTTCGACACGCAGGTTGAAGCCGCGCGCCTGCTGTGCCTGCAAGCGCTGTGGTTGAAAGACAAGAACCTGCCGCACAGCGCGGAAGCCGCCATGTGCAAGTGGTGGGCGCCCAAGCTGGCCTACGACTGCATCCACCAATGCCTGCTGTGCTTCGGCCACGGCGGCTACGACCGCGGGCCGATGGAGCAGCGGCTGCGCGACGTGCTCGGCTTCCAGATCGGCGACGGCACGGCGCAGATCATGAAAACCATCATCGCGCGCACGCGGGCCGGCCGCGCGGCCGTGCCGGCTTGAACGCAAGGAGTCAGCCCATGGAATTCGACGCCGTTCTGCTCGCCCCGCGCCGTGCCGAGGCCATCGCGAAAGGCTGGTGGCGCGACCGCACGATCAATGACGAACTCGACGCCTGCGTGCGCGAGCACCCGCACAAGACCGCGCTGACCGCCGTGCGTGTTGAATCGGGCGAGACACGCCGCTTCACCTACAGCGAACTGGCCGCGCTGGCCGACCGCATCGCCGTGGGCTTGTCGCGCCTGGGCGTGGGCCGCAACGACGTGGTGGCGATGCAGTTGCCCAACTGGTGGCAGTTCCCGCTCGTCTACCTGGCCTGCTCGCGCATCGGCGCGGTCGTCAACCCGCTGATGCACATCTTCCGTGAGCGCGAGTTGTCGTTCATGTTGAAGCACGGTGAAGCCAAGGTGCTGATCGTGCCCAAGGTCTTCCGCGGTTTTGACCATGAAGCGATGGCGCGTGGGCTGCAAGCGCAACTGCCCTCGTTGCAGCACATCGTGGTGGTGGGTGGTGGTGGTGCCGACGACTTCGATGCGCTGCTCACGCAGCCGGCGTGGGAGCAAGCGCCCGACGCGCAGCAGGTCCTCACGCAACATCGCCCCGGCCCCGACGACATCACGCAACTGATCTACACCTCGGGCACCACCGGCGAACCGAAGGGCGTGATGCACTCGGCCAACACGGTGATGGCCAACATCTTTCCCTATGCCGCGCGGCTGAAGCTCGGCGCCGATGATGTCATCCTGATGGCCAGCCCAATGGCGCACCAGACCGGCTTCATGTACGGCCTGATGATGCCCATCATGCTGCGCGCCAGCACCGTGCTGCAAGACGTGTGGGACGCGAAGAAGGCGGTGGCGCTGATCCGCACCGAGCGCGTCAGCTTCACGATGGCCTCCACGCCCTTCCTCACTGACCTGACCAAGACTGTGGCGGAAACGGCGCAGCCGGTGCCGACACTGAAAACATTTCTCTGCGCCGGCGCACCCATTCCCGGCCCGCTGGTCGAGCAGGCGCGCAAGACGCTGGGCACGAAGATCGTCTCGGCCTGGGGCATGAGCGAGAACGGCGCCGTCACGTTGATCAAGCTCGACGACGACGACGAACGCGCATTCAACACCGACGGCTGCGCGCTGCCCGGCGTCGAGTTGAAGGTCATTGACTTCGACGGCAACACGCTGCCCACAGGCGAGATCGGCAAGCTCGTGGTGCGGGCCTGCTCCAATTTCGGCGGCTACCTGAAGCGCCCGCAGCTCAACGGCACCGACGCCGACGGCTGGTTCGACACCGGCGACCTGGCGCACATCGACACGCGCGGCTACGTTCGCATCAGCGGCCGCAGCAAGGACGTGATCATTCGCGGCGGCGAGAACATCCCCGTGTTCGAGATCGAATCGCTGCTCTACAAACATCCGGCCGTGGCGCAAGTGGCCATCGTCGCCTACGCCGATGAGCGGCTGGGCGAGCGCGCCTGCGCGGTGGTCGTGCTCAAGCCCGGGCAGAGCATCGATCTGCCCGGCGTCATCGACTTTCTGAAATTACGGAAGGTCGCGTTGCAGTACATCCCCGAACGCCTGGTCGTGCGCGAGGCCATGCCGGCCACACCCAGCGGAAAGATCCAGAAGTTCAAGCTGCGCGACATGCTGCGCGACGGCACCTTGTAGTTCCCACAACACCGTTCCAACACCCGGAGACATGATCATGACTAACGTTTCACGACACTCGCTGCGCCGCAACTTCATGGCTGCACTCGTGGCCAGCGCTGCAGCAGCCCTTGCGCTGCCCGCCATGGCCCAAGGCGTCTGGCCGACCAAGCCCGTGCGCATCGTCGTCGGCTTTGCCCCGGGCGGCACCACCGACGGCATGGCGCGCTTGCTGGCGCAAAGCCTCACCGAGGCGCTCGGCCAGACAGTGATCGTGGAAAACAAGCCTGGCGTGAGCGGCAACCTCGGCGCCGGCGACGTGGTCAAGGCCGCGCCCGACGGCTACACGCTGCTCGTGGCGCCCACGTCGGTAGAAACGGCCAACCCATCGCTGTTCAAGGCCACCTTCAACCCGGCCAAGGACTTGATGCCCATTGCTGCCATCGGCCGCACGGCGATGTACGTCGTGGCCAAACCCAACCTCGACGTCAAGGACGCCAAGGAACTGGTGGCCATGGCCAAGGCCAACCCCGGCAAGCTGTCTTACGCCTCGGCCGGCGCGGCCACGCCGCCGCACCTGGCGGCCGAACTCTTCAAGCAGCAGGCCGGCATCTTTGCCACGCACATCCCCTACCGCGGCGCCGCACCGGCGTTGATGGACGTGATGGCCGGCCAAGCCGACTATGTGTTCGATCCGGGCATTGCCTTCCCGCACATCCGCACGGGCAAGGTCAAGCTGCTGGGCGTGGCCAGTGCCAAACGCTCGCCGTTCTTCCCCGACGC
>JAYUPO010000354.1:0-3355 GCA_043760085.1 Burkholderiales bacterium | reverse complement strand
AGAAGTTAACGCTTGTAGCGCGCCAGCGCCTCGCCGCTCAAGCGGCAAATGCGCCATTCGGGCATCACCGTGGCGCCCATGCCTTCGTACACGGCAATGGCGTTCGCGTTCCAGTCCAGCACACTCCATTCAAACCGCCCGCAGCCACGCTCGACCGCCAGCGCGGCCAGGTGGCGCAGCAGCGCACCGCCCAGGCCCTGGCCGCGCCAGGCCGGTTTCACATACAGGTCTTCCAGGTACAAGCCGGGCTGGCCGAGGAAGGTGGAGAAGTTGGTGAAGTAAAGCGCAAAGGCCTGCACCGCCCCGCCACCTTCGGCCACCGTGCATTCGATCACGGGCCGCGGGCCAAACAAGTGCTCGCACAGGCCTTGCGGCGTGACCTGCACCAGGTGGGCGAGCTGTTCAAACTCCGCCAGCTCGGTGATCAGGCCGACGATGGCAGGCGCGTCTTGCGGCCGCGCGGCACGCAGCGCGTAGGCAGGCGCTTTGCCGGGAGTGATGGGGGTGGCTGACATGGCGGCATTCTGCAATGCCGCGCTCAAGTTGACCGCAACCCGGCCGAAAGCCATCCAGGGAGCCGCAACCAGCGTGACAGGGCCCACCCCGGGCCCGGCACCGCATCGCACCGTTGGAGTCACATGCAGTATTCGCAACTGTCCACTGTCAAGCACCACATCAACGTGGGTGTGCCGTTGCCCTTCAACGTGCGCAACAACGACAAGACCCTCCTGCTGGCCCGTGGCCAGGTGGTGGCCAGCAACGACCAGATGGAGGCCCTGTTCGACCGTGGCGCCCTGGTTGACCTGGCCGAAGTGCGGGCCGCCATCCTGTCGCCCAAGACGGCGCCACGCGAGCAGTTGCCGCAGTTGTGGAGCCAGACCATGAACCAGGTCGGCCAGACACTGATGGCCAGCGACAAGGATGGTTTCTCGTCGGCGCTGCAAGAGGTGACGGGGCCGGTGATCGAACTCATCGAGCGCGACAGCGACCTGGCCATCTTCCAGGTGCTGCGGCAAGACGCCAAGCCCAGCGTGCAGTACGGCATCAACCACTCCGTGCACACCGCCATCACCGCCTTCCTGGTGGCGCAGCGCCTGGGCTGGGATGCCACCAGCGCGCAGATCGTGTTCAAGGCCGCGCTGACCATGAACTTGGGCATGCTGGACATTCAAGGTGCGCTGGCCATGCAGCACACGCCGGTCACGGCCGAGCAGCGCAAGGCCATTCTCGAGCACCCGCAAAAGAGCGTGGAGATGCTCAAGCTGGCCGGGGTGACCGATACCGATTGGCTCACCGCGGTGGCGCAACACCATGAAGCGCCCGACGGCAGCGGCTACCCCACGCGCACCAAGGAGATCAGCGACATGGCTGGCCTGGTGCGACGCGCCGACATCTACACCGCCAAGCTCAGCCCGCGTTTGAACCGCGACGCCATGGCGGCCGACAAGGCCGGGCGCACCATGTTCATGAACGACCCGGGCGACCCCATGACCGCAGCCCTGGTGAAGGAGTTCGGCGTCTACCCGCCGGGCTGCTTCGTCAAGCTCGTGTCGGGCGAAACGGCGGTGGTGCTCAAGCGCGGGCCCAGCGTCATCACGCCCAAGGTGGCCGCGCTCACCTCGCCCAGCGGCGCGGTGCTGATCGAGCCGGTGCCGATGGACACCGCGCGGCGCGAGAACGCGATCGCCGCGGTGTTGGGCGAAAAGAACGTGCCCGTGAAGATCGCGCCCGAGAAATTGATGGCCTTGGCCCTGGCCTGACGAGCGCGAGGTCGCCGCCATGACAGCGCCCCGCGGGGCGCTGCTCTACATTGGCGGGCATGAACCTGTACTCACCTGGCAAGTCCGGCCGCAGCGAATTCGTCACCCTGCGCGGCCTGCGCACCCACCTCAACGTCTGGGGCACGCCGGCGCTGGCCACACCCCAACGCCCGCCGCTGGTGCTGCTGCACGGCTGGATGGACGTGGGCGCCTCGTTCCAGTTCATGGTCGATGCGCTGCGCGATGAACGCTACATCGTCGCCCCTGACTGGCGTGGCTTCGGCCTGACCGACAGCCCGCAAGCCGATTGCTACTGGTTCCCCGACTACCTGGGCGACCTTGACGCACTCATCGACCTGTTAAGCCCGGCGGCCCCAGTGGACTTGCTGGGCCACAGCATGGGTGGCAATGTGGCCATGATGTACACCGGCACGCGCCCGGCACGCATTCGCCGCCTGGCCAACCTGGAAGGCTTTGGCGTGCCGGCCACGCCGGGCAACCAGGCGCCGCAACGGCTGGCGCAGTGGCTCGATGAACTGAAAGCGCCGCAGGGCTTTGCCACCTACGACAGCGTGCAAGCCGTGGCCGCCCGGCTGCAGAAGACCAACCCGTTGCTGGCACCAGACAAAGCCGCCTGGCTGGCCCAGCACTGGGCGCGGCCCGATGCGCAGGGGCGCTGGCACATCCTGGGTGACGCCGCGCACAAGCGGGTCAACCCGGCGCTGTCGCGCACCGATGAGATCCTGGCGCTGTGGCAGCGCATCACCATGCCGGTGCTGTGGGTGCAAGGCGACCAGAGCAACCCCGACAAGTGGTGGCAGGGGCGCTACAGCCGCGCCGAATTCGAGACCCGCCTGGCCGTGGTGAAAGACGTGCAGCGCTGCGAGCTGGCACCGGCCGGCCACATGCTGCATCACGACCAGCCGCAGGCGCTGGCGCAGCGGCTGGAAGCGTTCTTGAACGAGTCTTGAATGCACGAAGGGCATGCCAAAATCGCGCCCCCGCTTACGCGGCCGCTCAATACGCGCCCGCTCAACAACAGGCCACGCCCCATGGACATCGAACGCATCAACCAAACCGGTAACCTGCTGGCCGACCTGACAGCACGCACCGTGCTGTTACGGGGGTATCTTTGACTACGACCGCAAGGCGCTGCGCCTGAACGAAGTCAACGCCGCGCTGGAAAACCCCGCGGTCTGGAACGAACCCAAGCGCGCCCAGGAACTGGGCCGCGAGAAGAAGACGCTGGAAACCGTGGTGGAAACGGTGAACCACCTCACCAGCAACCTGGCGGACAACACCGAGCTTTACGACATGAGCAAGGCCGAAGGCGACTTCGATGCGCTGGTGCACATCGAGGCCGAAGCCGCAGCCTTGCGCGAGATGGTCGAGAAGATCGAGTTCCGCCGCATGTTCAGCAACCCGGCCGACCCGGGCAATTGCTTCATCGACATCCAGGCCGGCGCCGGCGGCACCGAGGCCTGCGACTGGGCCAGCATGTTGCTGCGCCAGTACCTGAAGTACTGCGAGCGCAAGGGCTTCAAGACCGACGTGCTGGAAGAAACCGAAGGCGACGTGGCCGGCATCCGCAGCGC
>JAYUPO010000353.1:0-3360 GCA_043760085.1 Burkholderiales bacterium | reverse complement strand
TTCACCACATGCACATGGGGCGCGCAATGTTGAGCGATCAAATACGGCGCACCGCTTTCGCTGTGCCGCACCTCGTACATGTCGGCGTGCATGGCCGACAGGTTGGCGATGGTGTCGAGCAGGCTCTCGCCCTTGGCGGTGGAGCTGCGCGCGATGTCCAGATTGATGACGTCGGCGCTGAGCCGCTTGGCCGCGATCTCGAACGTGGTGCGCGTTCGCGTGCTGTTCTCGAAGAACAGGTTGAACACGCTCTTGCCGCGGAGCAGCGGCACCTTCTTCACATCGCGGTCGTTCACGCTCAGGAAGGTGCCGGCGGTATCGAGGATGTGGGTCAGCACGGCCTGGGGCAGGCCTTCGATGGACAGCAGGTGGATCAGCTCGCCATGGGCGTTGAGCTGCGGGTTGCGGCGCGCCAGCATCAGGTTTTCTCGGAGCCTGAGGTCTCAGTCACGGCGAACGTTAATCTGCCTGTGGCCGTGCGCGTCAGGCGCAGCTTCTTGCTCGCCGCCAGCACCACGCGCGCGGCGGCCAGGTCGGCCTGGATCGGCAGCTCGCGCCCACCGCGGTCAACCAGCACGGCCAGGCTCACGCGCGACGGGCGGCCGAAGTCATACAGCTCATTGACCACGGCGCGGATGGTGCGCCCGGTGTACAGCACATCGTCCACCAGCACGATGTGGCGGCCGTCGATGGCAAAGGGCAGCTTGGTGGCGTCGGTGCTGGCGGCCAGGCCGCGGGAGCTGAAGTCGTCACGGTGCAGCGAGCTGGATATGACGCCGGCGCTGCCGGGCAGGTTCAGATCAGCGTGCAGCCGCTCGGCCAGCCACGCGCCGCCCGACCAGATGCCCACCAGCACGCTGTCGGGCCTGAGCAGCGCGCGCAGGTCGTTGCGCAATTGCGCATACAAGGCCTCGGCGTCGAGCAGCAGTTCACTCATGTTTGCTCGCCAGGGCGGCCTCGCGGAAATACTGTTCCAGGATCAAGGCCGCGGCGGCGGCGTCGAGATCCGCCGCGCCTTGCTCGCGCGCCGCGGTGGTGGTGTAGCGCTCGTCCACCGCGTGCACCGGCAGCTTGAAGCGGCCGTGCAACTGGCGCGCAAAGCGTTCGGCGCGGCGGGTGTTTTCATGCGCCGCGCCGTCGGGGTGGCGCGGCACACCCACCACCAAGGCAGCGGGCTGCCACTCTTTCAGCAGGCTGGCAATGGCGGTGAAGCGGGCTTCGCCTTCGGTGGCAACGGTGGTCAGCGCCTGCGCCGTTCGCAGCATGGTGTTGCCACAGGCCACGCCAACACGGCGGGTACCAAAATCAAAGGCCAGAAAGGTTTGCGGCACGTCAGGCGCGGGCATCGCCAGCATCATGCATGCCCCGCCTCCTGCGACAGCATCAGCGGGTCAAAGCCCAGCAGTGACACCGCGCGGTCATAGCGCCGCTCAACCGGCGTGTCAAAGATGATCTGCGGGTCGGCATCCACCGTGAGCCAGCCGTTGCGCTTGAGTTCGTCTTCAAGCTGGCCCGCGCCCCAGCCGCTGTAGCCCAGGGTGATGAGCACCCGGCTCGGGCCGGTGCCGCCGGACAGCGCTTCGAGCACATCCTTGCTCGTGGTCATTTGCAGGCCGCCGGGCACGCACAGCGTGGAGCTGTAGGGCTCGCAGGCTTCGCCCATGCGTTCATGCAGCACGAAGCCGCGTTCGGTTTGCACCGGGCCGCCGTAATACACCGGCTGCTCGGCCAGCTCTTCACGATCCAGGCTCAATTCAACCTTGTCGAACAGGTTCTTCAACTTGATGTCGATCGGCTTGTTGATCACCAAACCCAGCGCACCCTTTTCGGTGTGTTCGCACAGGTAGACCACGGCGCCGGCAAAGAATTGATCGGCCATGCCGGGCATGGCAATGAGGAACTGGTTCGACAGGTTGATGCGGGGCGTGCCCATGGCGCGATTCTAGGAGGCAAACTACGAGCGATGACGAAGGTGATGGATCGTGCCCTGGTGTGGCTGCGCCGCGACCTGCGCTGCGACGACCATGCCGCGCTGTACCACGCCCTGCGTGCGGCGCGCCAGGTGTGGTGCGTCTTTGTGTTTGACACCGACATCCTGAATCCGCTGCCGCGCGCCGACCGCCGGGTGGAGTTCATTCGCGACAGCCTGGCCGGGCTGGATGCGCAACTGGCCGCGTTGGGCCAGTCACACGGCGTCTCGGGGGTGGGGCTGATCGTGCGCCACGGCCGCGCCAGCGACGAGCTGCCAGCACTGGCCGCGCAGTTGCACGTGCAAGCCGTGTTCGCCAACCACGACGACGAGCCGGCGGCGCTGGCCCGCGAAGCCGCTGTGCGCGGCCGCCTGGCCGCCGGCGGCGTGGCGCTGCACACCAGCAAGGACCATGTGATCTTCGAACGCGCCGAACTGCTCACGCAAAGCGGTAACCCGTACAGCGTGTTCACGCCGTACAAGCGCGCCTGGCTGGCCAAGCTGAATGACTTCTACGTCAAGCCCTATGCCGTGGCCCGGCACGCCGGCGCGCTGGCGCCGCTGCCGCAGGGCATCACCGGTGGCGTGCCCGGCTTGCGTGAGATTGGTTTCGAGGCCACCAACCTGCATCAACTCAAGCTGCCCAGCGGCAGCGCCGGCGCGCACGAGATGTTCGACGAGTTCGTGCGCGAGCGCTTAAGCCAATACGACCAGACGCGCGACTTCCCGGCCTTGCGCGGGCCCAGTTATCTGGGTGTGCACCTGCGCTTCGGCACGCTGTCGATCCGCCAGGCGGCGCGTGCGGCCTGGTTGGCCACGCAGCAACCCCATGCCGCAGGGGGGGGCGCGGTCTGGCTGGCCGAGCTGGCCTGGCGCGACTTCTATCACCAGCTCCTGCACCACCACCCTCGCGTCGCCAGCCAAGCCTTCAAGCCCGAGTTCGAGGCGATCAAGTGGGAACGCGGCGCCGCGGCCGACGCGTTGTTTGCGGCCTGGTGCGCAGGCCGCACCGGCTACCCGCTGGTGGATGCCGCCATGGCCCAGATCAACCACAGCGGCTACATGCACAACCGCCTGCGCATGGTGGTGGCCAGCTTCCTCTGCAAAGACCTGGGGCTGGACTACAAACGCGGTGAAGCGTATTTCGCGCAGCACCTGAACGACTTCGACCTGGCGGCCAACAACGGCGGCTGGCAATGGGCGGCGTCCACCGGATGCGACGCCCAGCCCTGGTTTCGCATCTTCAACCCGGTGACGCAGAGCCGCCGCTTCGACGCGCAAGGCCGTTTCATTCGGCGCTACCTGCCGCAGCTTGCCGGCCTGCCCGATGAGCTGATTCACGCCCCCTGGCTGGGCCGGCCGCTCGACCTGGCGGCGTGTGGCGTGGAGCT
>JAYUPO010000352.1:0-8768 GCA_043760085.1 Burkholderiales bacterium | reverse complement strand
CCGCGCGCGAGCTGGCGGTGAGCACCTTTCACAGCCTGGGCGTGCGCATGCTGCGCGCCGACGGCGCCGTGCTCGGCCTGAAAGACCAGGTCAGCATCTTCGACGCCGACGATGTGCTGGGCGTGCTGCGCGACGTGGGCAGTTGCACCGACAACGCCCTGGCGCGCCAGTGGCAGTGGACCATCAGCGCCTGGAAGAACCAGGGCCTGACTGCGGATGGCGCCGCGGCCGCCGCGGCCAGCGAGCCAGACCGACAGGCCGCGCGGGTGATGCAGCTTTATGAGCAGCGCCTGGCCGCCTACCAGGCGGTGGACTTTGATGACTTGATCGGGCTGCCGCTGAAGCTGTTGCAACGCAGCGCTGAGGTTCGTGCGAAGTGGCAGCAGCAGTTCCAGCACCTGCTCGTTGACGAGTACCAGGACACCAACGCCGTGCAGTACGAGTTGCTCAAGGCCTTGGTCGGCCATGGCCGCGTGGCGCCACCCACGGCGTTCACCGCGGTGGGCGACGACGACCAAAGCATCTACGGCTGGCGCGGCGCCACGCTGGATAACCTCAAATGTTTGCCGCAAGACTTCCCTGGCCTGAAGCTGATCGCGCTGGAGCAGAACTACCGCTCCACCGGCGCCATACTTCGCGCGGCCAACCAGGTCATCGCCTGCAACCCGAAGTTATTCGACAAGAAGCTGTGGAGCGACCATGGCGAGGGCGAGCCGGTGAAGGTGCTGGCCTGCGACGGCGAGGAGCACGAGGCCGAACGCGCGGTGGCGCGCATCCAGGCCTTGCGCACCGGGCAGGCTGACAACGGCGGCGCCGTCAAGCTGTCTGACTTCGCCATCCTGTACCGCGCCAACCACCAGGCGCGCGCCTTCGAGCAAAAGCTGCGTGCGGCGCAGATTGCGTACAAGGTGTCGGGTGGCACCAGCTTTTTCGACCGTGCCGAGATCAAGGACCTGTGCGCCTGGCTGCGCCTGCTGGTCAACCCCGATGACGACCCTGCCTTCCTGCGCGCGGTGAGCTGCCCCAAGCGCGGCATTGGCACCAGCACACTCACCAAGCTGAGCGAGTTCGCCACGCAATGGAAGTGCAGCTTGTTTGAAGCGTTGTTCTCGCCCGCGCTGCACAGCGCGCTGGGCGCCAAGGCGCTGGGCTCGCTGCATGAATTCGGCCGCTATGTGAACGACCTGGAACACCGTGCCCGCCAGACCAGCGGCGCAGACGCGGCGCGCCCTTTGCTGCTGGAATGGCTGCAAGACATCGGTTACGAGCAGCACTTGCACGACGGTGAAGACAGCCCCAAGCTGGCCGCCGCACGCTGGACCAATGTGCTCGATTTCGTCGACTGGATCGCCAAGCGCTGCGGCGGCCAGCCCGATGAGGCCGCCGGCCAGGTTGAAAGCGAAAAGCAAAGCGTGCTGCAAGTGGCGCAGACCATCAGCGTCATCATCAGCCTGGCCGAACGCAGCGACGAGCAAGACGTGGTCACGCTGTCCACGCTGCACGCTGCCAAGGGCCTGGAATGGGCGCATGTGCAACTGGTGGGCATCAACGAAGGGCTGTTGCCGTTCAAGCCGGGTGAAGACGGCGAAGGCGATGTTGTGGCCCTGGCACAGCGCCTGGAAGAAGAGCGCCGCCTCATGTATGTGGGCATCACACGCGCGCGCCGCACGCTGGTGGTGAGCACGCTGAAGCGGCGCAAGCGCGGCCGCGACACCGTGGCCGGCGTGCCCAGCCGTTTCATCGCGGAGATGAAGCTGGATGAAGTGGTGGCCAAGGGCGACCCGCGCGAACGCATGAAGCGCCTGCGCGAAGAGCTGATGGCCAAGGCCGCCGCTGCGCCGGCAATAAGCTGATGGCCCTCAGCCCAAGCCGCGCCCAGTGGTGAGGAAGGCTTAGAACTTGTCCGTAAATAGGAGCGCAGGGCCCTCCAATTTACGGACAAGTTCTTAACCGGCACCCGGAACGTTGACGTCGCATTCCGGGTCCAGCCCCAAACTGGCGCCGCTGTGCACCAGGCCAGCCGGGGTGAATTCGACCTGGAACCACAGGCAGTTGTAGTTGGCATGGCGCCACGACCAAACCTCGTTGCCACTGTGCACGCGCAGGGTGTGCGCCGGGCGCCCGACCCGGCGCAACACCTCGGCCTTGGGCAGGCCGGGGCTCAGGCGCGCGAAGGTCCAGGCGTCGAGCACCTGCTCCCACTGGAGCAACCGGCCCTGCGCATCGAGGTCGATCATGTAGGTGTGCCGCCCCATCGGGCTGCGCGCGTATTCGAGCCGGGTGGCGCCATCTGCCCGCGCGTAGCGGCCCGTCGGTTCGCCCATCTGCTGGCGCACCTGCGCTTCAACGTGGCCGGTTTGCAGCCCCTGCGGGCTGTAGCTCGTGCAGCCGGCCAAGGCGCCGAGCGCCACGCCCCATGCGGCCAGTGCCCAGCGCAGCGACCAGGGTTGTGGCCTTGGCAAGTGCGCGGCAGCGAGGTTCATGCGGACAAGCCTAAACCGATTTCAATGTACGACAAGCGCGCCTTCCCTGACCTGCTTGCCGACGCAAAAAAAGGGCCTGCAAGGCAGGCCCTTTTTGGGGTCTTGGCCACCGCGCTCGACCCTCGCACCGGGTCGCGCTGCGGCCGCGCGGGTCAGTCGCTGCGGCGGCGGCGCGCCACAAAAATCATCATCAACAGGCCCAGGCCCATCAAGGCATAGGTTTGCGGCTCGGGAATGGCGGCGACGACGCCCGGGCCGGTGGCGACCCAGTTCGACGGTGCGGCGCCCGGCATGGAAATCACGCCGAATGCGGGCGTGGGCTTGGTGCTCGTTGCGGTGGCCAGCACCATGAAGTCAGCCAGCGTGATGGTCGCGCCGTTCAGTGCCCAGGAACTGGAAACATCGAGCGCATTGAACAGATTGGGGCTGACGGCGGCCGAGGGCCAGCCCAGGATGGCCAGGTTGGTTGTCGAATAGCCCGAGTCGATGGCACCAAAACCGGTGGAGAACGACGCATCAGGGCCCGCGCCATCAACAAACGCGACCGCTTCGCCAGAGAAGGCGAACTGGAGTTGGTCAACCCGGCTGCCGGTGGTCACGCCCCAGTTGGGCGAAAGCGTGAAGTTCACGCCGGCGGCGGTTTCGGTGAGCAGCAAGGTGGCCTGGTTGATGGTGGCCACGGCGCCACCAGTGGACTCGGCGTTGAAGCGGTAGGTCAGCGTGTCGCCCACGGCGGCAACGGCGGCAGGCAGAGCGAAGGCCAGGCCAACCAGGCTGGCGGCGGCGGTACGAATGAATCGGGTCATGAAGGCTTCCTTCGGTGATGGGTTGCGCAATGTGCGCGGTGTTCGCAATGTCGACACATTCGGGCTGGCTCGCCTTGCTGAGTCGCATCACGTTCGAACTGTGTAACCGCACCATACGCAAGCAACTCGGCCGCGGCAACCCCCCGGAACAAGTGTGTCGTGCGGGCGCAGCGCAGTGGCAGATCGACCCAGACTTTGTGCCATATCGCACAGACAAAAAGTGGGGTCTGCAAGCAGGCCCTGGTAACGGGATGCGCGTGGTTCAGGGCTGTTGGGCCTTGCGGCGGCGCGCCACGAACCCCATCACCGCCAGGCCCATGCCCATCAAGGCATAGGTTTCGGGTTCGGGAATCGCTGCCACCGGCGGGCCGTCGTTGCCCAGCGCGACCCAGTTCGCAGGCCGCGCGCCGGGCATGCTGATCACGCCGAAGGCCGGGGCGGGCTTGCTGCTCGAGCCAGCGTTGAAGCCAAAGTCGGCCAGGTTGATGCCCGCGCCGTTGAGCGCCCAGCTTGAGAACGCATCATGGTCGTCGAACTCGTTGGCGCCGTGCGACGGCCAGCTGATGGTGACCTTGAAGGCACTGTTGTAGCCCGAGTCGATGGCGCCCATGCCGAAGCTGGCGCTGCCCGCCGGGCCGGCCAGGTGGCTGAAGCTGGCGGCGTCACCCGAGTAGACGAACTGGATCTGTTGCACGCGGTCGCCGCTGCTGGCGTGCCAGTCGGGTGTGAGCTTGAAGTTCACGCCGCTGGCGGTTTCGGTGAGTAGCATGCTGGCCTGCGACACCGTTGGCGTGGCCCCGGCAGTGGACTGGGTGTTAAAGCTGTAAACCACGGTGTCGCCAACGGCGGCATGCACGGCCGGGGCGGCAAAGGCGGCGGCGGTGAGGGCGGCAACGACGGTGAAGCTGAGCTTTGACATGAACTTTCCTTATGGCAAATCGAGTGGGGAACTGTCCGGTGAATCGAGCTGTTCAGGACACGTTGCGTGGTGGGCTTGGGAGTTAACGTGTCGTTGAATCCGCTGAGCCGAAAGATACGCAGCCGCTCGCACAGCAACCATCCCCGGCGCCGGGGAGTGCATAGTTCCTAACTGCGAATTGCGTGTGACGAGCGTCACGTTGCGCCGGCGTTGGCGCGCATTCGTTAACGCTTTGGTTGATGCGCCGAGGCGCGGCGGCCAGGTGTTACATCTTGCAAGCCGAACGGCGGCCGGCTTCGGCAGGCCCCGGGGCGCTCATCAGGCCCGTGGTGGCACCTACAGCGTGCGTTCCACGGTGAAACGGGGCCGCCGTTTGGTTTCGATGTGGATCTTGGCGATGTACTCGCCGATCACGCCCAGGCTGAGCAGTTGCACGCCACCCAGAAAGAAGATCGGCACCAGCGTGGAAGCCCAACCGGGCACGGCCGCGGCGCTGAACAAGGCCACCCACAACACCCACAGCGTGGCGCCAAAGCTGAACGCCGACACCAGCATGCCCAGCAGCGTGATGGCACGCAACGGCGCGGCCGAGAACGATGTCACGCCCTGCAGCGCAAAGGCCAGCATGCGGCGCAGCGGGTACTTGGTTTGCCCGGCCACGCGGGCATGGCGTTCGTAACGCACCGTGGCCGTGGCAAAGCCCAGGCGCGGCACGATGCCACGCAGAAAGATGTTTGACTCGCCGTAACCGCGCAGCGCTTCGACGGCGCGGCGCGACAGCAGCCGGTAGTCGGCATGGTCGAACACCAGCTCCACGCCCAGCGCGCGCATCAGGCGATAAAAGCCGTGCGCGCTGGCACGCTTGAACCAGGCGTCGGCATCGCGCTGTGCGCGCACGCCGTACACCACGTCGGCGCCCGCGGCGTGGGCCTGCAGCATCTCGCGCATGGCTTGCGGGTCGTCTTGCAGGTCGGCGTCCAGGCTGATCAGCACGTCGCCCGGCGCATGCAACAGCCCGGCCAGCAAGGCGTTCTGGTGGCCGCAGTTGTGCGACAACTTGATGCCGTGGATGTGCACATCAGCCAGCGCATGGGCCTCGATGAGCGCCCAGGTGCGGTCGCGCGAACCGTCGTCGACCAGGCAGATGCTGCTGCCCTCAGTGATGAGCTGGGTGCTGCGCAATTGCGCCAGCACCGCGCCGAGCTGGCGCAGGGTTTCGGGCAGCGCGGCTTCTTCGTTGTAGCAAGGCACCACCACGCAGAGCTGTTTCATGACAACCTTTCCCCAGTGGCCGGTGGTGGCCGAAAGACCCAACGCATGATGCCCAGGTAGAAGACCAGCGAATACACCGGCATCCCCACGGCGTGGGCCAGCGGCGCGGCCACATCGATGCGCAACAGGGCCCACACGCAGGTCGCGTTCAGCGCCCAAGCAGCCAGCGCCATGGCCATGAATCTCCAGGCGGCACCCGGCGCCGCATCGCGGTTAACAAAAGTCCAACTGCGGTGGAGCAAAAAGCTCAGGCACAGGCCCAGTGCATAGCCCATGGCATTGGCCAGCAACTCGGGCAGCCCCACCCATCGCCAAAACATGATCAGGCCATAACCGACGCCGGTGTTGAGCATGCCGATGGCGGCATAGCGCAGCGTGCGAGACAGGTCGTACAAGCGGCAAACCTCGTCGGCGCTAGGGATCGCTGCGCACATGCACCACCGCCTGTGGGTCGGTGTGCAAGCGCTGCCAGCCGGGCAATGTATCCAACACGGCGATGGCGGCTGTGCCGGGCTCGAGCAGCGTCCAGGCGATGCGGTACTTGTCCAACACAGATGTCAGCGCGGCGCGGCTTTCGAGCCGAGTGGCATTGACGTAGGTGCGAACCAGGTTGTCACCGTACATGTCGGAGCGGCCATCCATGAACACGGGAATGCCCTGCTCGATCAGGTAGCCGCCGAAGCCGTAGGCATTGAACACCGGGCCGATAGCCGGCGCACCGGCCAGGCGCGCCGCAGCGAGGGCGGCGGCCGGGGTGACAGTCAGGCGCGGCTGGTGCGCGCGCCATTGGCCCAGCGCAATGGCCGCGGCCGCGGCCACAACCAACACCCCCGCCGTCATGAGCGGTCTGGCGGGCTGCGCCAGAGCGGCGAAAGCGCGATCCAGTCGCGCCACATTGGGCCGCCCGCCTGTGCTGGCGGCCCAATGCCGCGCCAATGGCGTGGCCAGCAGCAGCGTTCCGACCAGGCCGAGCATGGAGCTGTAACGCGAGTGCTTCAAGGCCATGTGCAACAGGCCCAGCAGCAATGCGATACGTGGCGGCGTGAGCCTGAAGTGGCCGCCCAGGGCCAAGCCCAGCACCAGCAGCAACCAGATCTCAAGCGGGTGGATGCGCTGAAAATTGACCGGCTGCCATTCAGTGATGACTTTCAAGGCATAGCTCTGGGTCAAGACCTGGGCCGTGAAAGCCCAGCCCTGCACACCGTGTGGCGTGGCCAGGCTGGCGACCATGCTGAGCAGCCAGAACAGGCTCCAGCGCTTGATGACAGCCGCGCGAGCGCCCGCGCCGGCGCCCCAGGCCGCTTCGGCAGCCAGCGCCAAGGCCAGCACCAGGCCAAGCGTGAAGCTGCCATGCAGGTTGGCCCACAGCGCCATCACGCCGGCCAGCCACCACGGTGGCGCCGTTTGTGCTTCGACCGCTTCAACGAGCGTGCCGAACCACAGCACGATCAAGGGCCACACCAGCAGGTGCGGCCTGGCCAGCAGGTTTGGGAGCAGCAGGTAGGCCGCCAGCGCCACGAACAGCAGGGCATGGATGGGCTCCATGCGGCGCAGCAGGAAGCGTGTGAGGTACGCCAGGGTGGCCGCAAAAGACAGTGCAACCAGCGCCACCAGGCCTGGCCAGCCCGCCAGCGCGTGAACTTGCGCGATCACGACTTCAGACAGCCACTCGTGCGCCGTCCAGGGGGCGCCCGGCATGCTGTGCGAGAACGGATCCACGCTCGGCACCGCCTGGTGCGCCACGATCCAGCGCCCGGCCGCCAGGTGCCAATAGGTGTCGGCGTCGCCCAGCGAAGGGTGGTGTTGGGGCAGGGCCATCACCCACAGCAGCGCGGCCACAAAGACCAGCAACGGCCACGACAGGTGCAGGCCCGGGGCGCGCGACGCCGGGCCTGCTGGCAAGGAATCCATTGGTGTCATTTGCGTGGGCCGGCGCCACCGAGCCGGCAGCACCAGCCAATCATGTCCCTGGTCGCGTGCAATGTAGCGCAGCACCCGCGCCGATGGCCCTCGCGCCAGGGGTCGATTTCAGGGTCAAACCAGCCGCATCAAACGCCGCATCAACCGTCCTTCAACATGCCCTTGATGCCACGCACCGCCTGGCGGATGCGGGCTTCGTTCTCGATCAGCGCAAAGCGCACATGGTCGTCGCCATGGTCGCCGAAACCGATGCCCGGGCTGACGCAGACCTTGGTCTGTTCAAGCAGGAGCTTGGAAAACTCCAGCGAACCCAGGGCGCGGTGCGCCGGCGGGATTTGCGCCCAGATGTACATCGACGCCTGCGGCACCGGCACGCTCCAGCCGGCCTCCAGCAGGCCCTTGGCCAGGACATCGCGGCGCTTCTGGTAGGTGGCGGCAATGTCGTGCACGCACTGCTGCGGGCCTTCGAGCGCGGCAATCGCGGCCACCTGCACCGGCGTGAAGCTGCCGTAGTCGTGATAACTTTTGATTCGAGCCAGGGCGTTCACCAACCCGGGGTTGCCGACCATGAAGCCGATGCGCCAGCCGGCCATGTTGTAGCTCTTGCTCAGGGTGAAGAACTCCACCGCAACGTCTTTCGCGCCCTTGACCTGCATGATGGACGGCGCCTTCCAGCCGTCGAACACGATGTCGGCATAGGCCAGGTCGTGCACCACCAGGATGTCGTGCTTGCGTGCCAGGCCGATCACGCGCTCGAAGAAATCCAGCTCAACGCATTGCGCCGTGGGGTTGGACGGAAACCCCAGCACGATCATCTTCGGTTTGGGGTAGCTGCCGCGAATGGCGCGCTCCAGCTCGGCGAAGAAGTCCACGCCGGGCACCAGCGGCACGCTGCGGATGTCGGCGCCGGCGATTACCGCGCCGTAGATGTGGATTGGGTAGCTCGGGTCGGGCACCAGCACGGTGTCGCCGCGGTCCAGCGTGGCCAGCATCAGGTGCGCCAGGCCTTCCTTGGAGCCGATGGTGACGATGGCTTCGGTCTCGGGGTCGATGTTCACGCCATAGCGGTTTTCGTACCAATGGCTGATGGCGCGGCGCAGGCGCGGGATGCCCTTGCTGGCCGAATAGCCGTGGGTGTCGGGCCGCTGCGCCACTTCGACCAGCTTGGCCACGATGTGCGCCGGCGTGGCGCCATCGGGGTTGCCCATGCTCATGTCGATGATGTCTTCGCCGCGCCGGCGTGCCGCGAGCCGGAGCTCGGCGGTGATGTTGAAGACGTAGGGAGGGAGGCGATCAATGCGCGCAAAGCGGCGCTTCGTCTGGGATGCAGACACAGGGTTCCTTCACGTAAGCGCCCGGAACCGTCCG
>JAYUPO010000351.1:0-3371 GCA_043760085.1 Burkholderiales bacterium | reverse complement strand
GCGAAATCCTGCGCCAGTGGAGCACGCTGCACCCCGAATTCGCCTTCCTGCCGCGCAAGTTCAAGATCGCCGTCACCGGCGCGCGCGAAGACCGCGCCGCCATTGCCTGGCATGACATCGGCCTGCAACTGCTGAAGAACGATGCCGGCGAAGTGGGCTTCAAGGTGCTGGTGGGCGGCGGCATGGGGCGCACGCCGGTGATTGGCTCGTTGCTGAATGACTTCGTGCCATGGCAGCAGATCCTGGTCTACATCGAAGCCATCGTGCGCGTGTACAACCGCTTCGGGCGGCGCGACAACCTGTACAAGGCGCGCATCAAGATTCTGGTTAAAGCCGAAGGCCAGAAGTTCGCCGATGCGGTGAACGTCGAATTCGCCAGCATCCTGCAACGCGACCTGGACGGCACGGCCCAGCTCATCACGCAAGCCGAATTCGACCGCGTGGCCGCTGGCTTTGCGCTCCCCGCAGGCGTGCGCGCGCGCCAGGGCTTTGAGCCGGAAGCCGGCAACGATGCCCCGCTGGCCTATCGCCGCTGGCTCGAACGCAATGTGCACGGCCACCGTTTGGCGGGCTACCGGGCGGTGACGCTGTCTCTCAAGCGAACCGGCCAGGCCCCGGGGGACGCGACAGACGTTCAGCTCGAAGCGGCCGCCACCTTGGCCGATCGCTTTTCGCACGGCGAGTTGCGCGTCACGCACGACCAGAACCTGCTGCTGCCCTGGGTGCAGGCCAGCGAGCTGCCCGCGCTGTGGCAAGCTGCCAAGGCCGCCGGCTACGCCACGCCCAACATCGGCTTGCTCACCGACATGATCGCCTGCCCGGGTGGTGACGTCTGCGCCTTGGCCAATGCGCGCTCCATTCCCATTGCCGCGGCCATCACCGAACGCTTTGATGACCTCGATGTGCTGTACGACATTGGCGACATCGATCTGCACATCAGCGGCTGCATCAATTCCTGCGGCCACCACCACAGCGGCCACATCGGCATCCTGGGTGTGGATAAAGACGGCGCCGAGTGGTACCAGGTCACCGTGGCCGGCTCCGACGGCTCCACCCTGAGTGGTGAATCCACGCCGGGCAAGGTGATCGGCCCTTCGTTCGCGGCCGAAGAAGTGCCCGATGTGCTGGAAGCGCTGATCGACACCTACCGCCGCGAACGCCAGCAAGGCGAACGCTTTGCCGACACCGCCCGGCGCCTGGGCCCGCTGCCCTTCCGCACCGCCGCCAATGCCGTTCGCCGCGCCACGGCCACGGCTTGATGCCGCTGCTTAACGTTCGAGACACGTCATGAAATTCATCGACCCGCATCAAGACACGTGGCACCTCGTCACCGGCGAAGACGGGCCCATGCCCCACCCTTCACCGCAGCCGCTGCGCCTGCTCACGCTGGAACAGTGGCATGCGGTGCGGCTGAGCTGGCCGGTGGGCCTGCGCACCGGCTTGCTGCTGCCCAACACCGCTGATGTGGAAAGCCTGGCGCCAGACCTGCCGCCGCAGCGCGCCGGCATTGAACTCATCGTCTTGCAGTTCCCCAAGTGGACCGATGGCCGCGCCTACACCCAGGCCCGCTTGCTGCGCCAGCGCCTGCGCTTCGAAGGCGAAGTGCGCGCCAGCGGCGAGGTGCTGGTCGACATGTTGCCGCTGCTGCAACGCACCGGCTTCGATGCGGCGCAGTTGCGGGCTGACCAGAAGCTCGATGCGGCCCGCCGCGCGCTGCGCTTCTTTGCCGGGCACTACCAAGGCGACGTGGTGCAGCCGCAGCCACTGTTCGCGCGGGCCGCAGCATGACCGGCGCCATCGAGTTGTACGCGCGCAAGACGGCGGGCTTCGACGAACGCCTGGCGCGCACGATGGCAGTGCTGGAAGGTGCGGCCACGGAACACGGCGGGCGCATCGTCCAGGCCACCAGCCTGGGCGCCGAAGACATGGTGCTCACCGACCTCATCGCCCGCCGGCACTTGCCCGTTGCCGTGGCCACCCTGGCCACAGGCAAGCTGCATGCACAGACCCTGGCGCTTATCCCGCGCATCGAGCAGCGCTACGACGTCAAGGTCGAGCGTTTCGAGCCCGAGCCTCTGGCCACCGTGCGCTTCGTCGCCCGCCACGGCGAGCGCGCCATGTTCGACAGCATCGAGCTGCGCAAGGCCTGCTGCCAGGTGCGCAAACTCGAACCGCTGGCACGCATGCTCAAGGGCCGCGAGGCTTGGGTCACCGGGCTGCGGCGCGAGCAGAGTCAGGCCCGCGGTGAAGTACACATCAGCGAAGTCGACGGGCAAGGCCGCACCAAGTTCAGCCCCTTGGCCGATTGGAGTTGGAACGACGTGTGGCACTACATCGCCAGCCACAACGTGCCCTACAACGAACAGCACGATCAGTTCTTCCCGAGCATCGGCTGCGAGCCGTGCACCCGGGCCATTGCGGTGGGCGAGGATTTCAGGGCGGGCCGTTGGTGGTGGGAGGAAGATGCAACAAAAGAGTGCGGTCTGCACGTGAAGCCTGAAACCGAAGGAGCCCGCGCATGAACGCGCCCGTGAATCTGGAAAAGCTGCTGCCGGCGCTCGACAGCAGCCACCTCGACTGGCTGGAAGAAGAAGCCATCTTCATCCTGCGTGAAGTGGCCGCCACGTTCGAGCGCCCGGCGCTGCTGTTCTCAGGCGGCAAAGACTCCTGCGTGGTGTTGCGCCTGGCCGAAAAAGCCTTCAAGCACCGCGTGGCCGGCAACGAATTCAAAGGCCGCCTGCCGTTCCCGCTGTTGCACGTAGACACCGGCCACAACTTCCCCGAGGTGATCGCTTTCCGCGACCAGCGCGTGGCAGAAATGAACGAGCGCCTGGTGGTGGGCCATCTCGAAGATTCGATCAAGCGCGGCAGCGTGCGCCTGGCGCACCCGCTTGAATCGCGCAACGGCCACCAGACGGTGACGCTGCTGGAAGCCATCGAAGAACACCGCTTCGACTGCCTGATCGGCGGCGCCCGCCGCGACGAAGAAAAGGCCCGCGCCAAGGAACGCATCTTCAGCCACCGCGACAGCTTTGGCCAATGGCAGCCCAAGGAACAGCGCCCCGAACTGTGGACGCTGTTCAACACGCGCATCAAACCAGGTGAACACTTCCGCGCCTTTCCCATCAGCAACTGGACGGAGCTGGATGTGTGGCTGTACCTGGCGCGCGGGCGCATCCCGTTGCCCAACCTGTACTACGCCCACCCGCGCGAGGTGGTGCGGCGCAACAGCCTGCTTGTACCGGTGACCGCCGTCACGCCGGCGCTGGCGGGTGAACGGATTGAGACCGTGCAGGTGCGCTTTCGCACCGTGGGTGACATGACCTGCACCTGCCCTGTGGCGAGCCTGGCGGCGAATGCGGCCGAGGTCG
>JAYUPO010000350.1:0-3391 GCA_043760085.1 Burkholderiales bacterium | reverse complement strand
GGCGGTGCTCAATTTGAAGCCTTCGTGCTGCGCACTGCGGCGCGAGCACCTTCGGGCGGCCGGGCGGTGCTCAATTTGAAGCCTTCGTGCTGCGCACTGCGGCGCGAGCACCTTCGGGCGGCCGGGCGGTGCTCATCACGCCCGCAGCCGCGGGTTGGCCAGAAAGTAGGCCAGGTCAGCCAGCAAGCTCAAGCCGATGTAGGCCGTGGCGGTGACCAGCACCACGCCTTGCACCACGGCGAAGTCGCGGTTGAAAACGGAATCAACAATGAGCTTGCCGAAGCCGGGGATGGTGAACACCTGCTCCGTCAACACCGCGCCCGACAGCAGCGTGCCCAGCTCCAGCGTGCCCAGGGTGATGACCGGCGTGAGCGCATTGCGCAGCGCATGCTTGAGCACCACGGCGCGCTCGCTCAGGCCCTTGGCGCGCGCGGTGCGCACGTAGTCTGAGGTTAAGACTTGCAGCATGGCGCTGCGCGTGTGGCGCATCAGCACGCCGGCTATGGCGTTGCCCAGCACGAAGGCCGGCATGATCATCGCGGCCAGGTTGGCGCCCAGGTCTTCGAACGGGCTGACGTAGCCCGACGCCGGCAACCAACCGAGCTGCACCGAGAACAGCAGGATCATCAAAATGCCAAGCCAGAAGTTGGGCGTGGAAATGCCCCACAGCGCCACGGCGTTGACCACGCTGTCCCACCACGTGCCGCGCGCCACCGCGGCGATGATGCCGGCCGGAATGCCGATCAACAGCGCGATGACGATGGCCATGAACGCCAACTGCAACGTGACGGGTAACTTTTGCTTGACCAGTTCCAGCACCGGCTGCTGGGTGCGCACCGATTCGCCCAGGTCGCCTTGCAAGGCGCTTCCCACCCAATACACATAGCGCAGCGGCAAGGGCTCGTCCAGGTGCATCTTTTCGCGCAGATGCGCTATGACCGTGGGGTCTTGCTCTTCGCCGGCCAGGATCTTGGCCGGGTCGCCGGGCAGCAACTGCTGCAGGCCGAAGATCAGCATCGACACGAAGATCAGCGTGGGCACGATCTGTGCCACGCGCTTGATCAGGAATTCGAGCATGGCGGTCTATTGAAAGTGCCGGTGCTCAAGGCGCCAGCTTCAAACCGTGCACGCGCAGCAGCCCATCTGGAACGTTGCGCACGCCGGCCAGTTTGCCGTTGTAGGCCCACAACCAGTTGCGGTGGTACAGATAGATCACCGGCCGCGCCTTCAGCACCTGGGCGGCAATCTGCTCGTAGGCCTTTTTACGATCAGCCAATTCGCGCAAGGTGCGTGACTGGTTCAACAGCGCATCGGTCTCGGCGCTGCAATAACCGGCGTAGTTCAGCGGCTGCTTGCAGCCGTGGAAGCTGAAGGCATTGCCGTCGGGGTCGGGCCGGCCGCTCCAGGCCAGCAGGTAGGCCTCGAACTCGCCCTTGTCGGCCATGTTCAGGCTGGTGGCGAATTCGGTGGCCTGAATCTTCACGTCGAAGCCGGCGTCGCGCGCCATGGCCTGCACCACCAGGGCCAGGCGCTGCGCGTCGCTGGTGGTGGGCGTCACCAAGGTGAAGCTCGGGTTGGGCACGCCGGCTTCCTTGAGCAAGGCCTTGGCGCGCGCAACGTCGCGCTTCGGGATCGGCATGTTCTTGGCATAGAAGGCGTTGGATGGGGCCACCCATTGGTTGCCCACCACGGCCTCGTTGTCCATCACCACCTGGGCCAGGCCCTGGCGGTCGAGCGACAGTTCCAGCGCCTCGCGTACGCGCGGGTCGCGCCCCAGCGGGTTCTTCTGCGCCTGGTCGCTCTTGCCGATGTTGATGGTGATGCCCTGGTAGCCGATTTCGGTGATGCGCGCCACCTTCAGGCGCTTGTCGGTGCCCAGCTTTTCGATGTCAGACGGCGCCACGCGCTCGATGAAATCGAACTGACCCGCCTTCAGGTTCGCCAGGCGCACCGTGGCGTCGGGGATGGGGGTGTAGACGATCTTGTCGAAGTGGATCTGGGCCTTGTTCCAGTAGCCGTCAAAGCGCTCGAAGACCATGCGGTCTTGGGCCACGCGCTCGACGAACTTGAACGGGCCCGAGCACACCGGTTTAACGGCGAAGTTGGTGCCCGCGGCCTGCGCGGCAGTCGCTGCCTTTGGCGAGACCATCATGCCGGCGCGGTCAGACAAGGTGGCCAGCAGCGGTGAAAACGGCGCGCTGAGGTTCAGCTTCACGGTCAGCGCGTCCACCACATCCACCGTGGCCAACAACGCCAGCTCACCGCGCCGGTTCGAGCCCGGCAGGGTCTTGTGGCGTTCGAGGTTGAACTTCACCGCCGCGGCGTCGAGTTTCTCGCCATCATGAAAGCTAACGTTCGGTCTGATTTTCATGGTCAGCGCCTTGTTGTCGGCGCTCCATTCCCAGCTCGTGGCCAGTTGCGGCACGATGTTCAGCTTCTCGTCCACATCCACCAGCTTGTCGCACAGCGCGGCAAAGACGATGCGGCCGACGAAGGTGCGCGCCAGGCTCGGGTCCAGCGCATCGGGGTCCTCCGCCAGGCCGATGCGCAGGGTTTGGGCGCTGGTGGTGGCGCTGGCGGCCACGGCGAGCAGGGCGAGCAAGGTCTTGGGTTTGATCAACATCGTGGTCTTTCGGGCAGATTGCGAAGGGGGAGATTGCGTGCCGCCGCCGGCGCGCCAGCGTGGGCATCAGGGCATCAGTGCATCAGGGCTGCGCCTGGCATGAAACGCTTCGATGCGCGCTTCGATGCGGCTGCGATCCAGCTCACCCAGCGGATTGTGGCGCCCCGGCAGGCAGGCCACGAAGGGCTGGAAGCGCTGCAAGCTCACGTCATGCAGGCGCTGCAATTCAGCCATCGGCTCAAGGTGGTCGTCGACGCGCAAATCGAGTTCGGCGTGGTCTTCATCGCCGTGGATGCGCAACGCCGCTGACTGCTTGCCGCGCTTGTCACCACCCGCGGCTTCGCCCGCGGCCATGGCTGATATCAAACGTTGTGCCAGCGCTTGGCCGGCGCTGGCTGCGAAGGCCGTGGCCGTGGCGCGCAGCACCTGAGGCCCGGCCAGCATGTTGCCGGCCACGCTGTAACCGTTGAACTGAGCTTGTCCGCACCAATCGACGCAAGCCGCGCCGGTGTGCGCCGCCGCCATGCCGCGCGCATCGAGCACATGCACCTGGCGCTGGTCGCGCCCGCCGTCCAGGGCCAGCAACGCGGCCACCACCTGCGCCGGCGCATGGCCCTGGGCCAGCAGGCTCAGGCCGGCCGGGCCATACAGCGGGTTCATCAAGGCCTGCGTGGCCACGGCGCCCACGCCGCGCCGGGTGTGGATGCACAGCGCCCCCACCGCAAAGAAGCGGCTGGCAATGGCCACGCCGATGCGGCCGGTTTCATC
>JAYUPO010000349.1:0-3394 GCA_043760085.1 Burkholderiales bacterium | reverse complement strand
CCTTCCACGCCCCGCGCGGCATGCTCGAATTCTGGGTCGACCCCGAAAGCCCGTACCACAAACCGCTGTTTGCACAGGACAAACACTTCGTGCTGTTCTGCGCCGCCGGCTGGCGCAGCGCCCTGGCCACCAAGACGCTGCAAGACATGGGCTTGCCCAGGGTGGCACACATCGACGGCGGCTTTGGCGCCTGGAAGCAGGCCGGCGCGCCCGTGGCCGAGCAGGCGGCCAAGCAGGCCAGGCCCGCCAAGCCGACGCAGGCGTGAACGTGATCGACCTGGCCGCCTACCTGCGCATCCAGGCGCGCGCCAACCGGCTGGCCAACCACCGGCTGCATGCGGCCATGGCGGAGTTGACGCACGCTGACTTCCATGCGCCGCGCGCGGCGTTCTTTCCCTCGCTGGCGCTGACGCTGAACCATATCCTGGCTGTCGATCTGTACTACGTCGCCGTGCTGTGGCGCGAGAGCGACCCGCGAGCGGCCTTCGATGCCTTCGTGCCCGTGGACACGGTGGCTGATCTGGCCGCGCACCAGGCCCGTAGCGACGCGCGGCTGATCGCCTATTGCGACGCGCTCGACGCGCCAGGCTGCGACGCCGGCATCAGCATTCCGCGCCGCGGCCATGTGCAGCAAGACCAGGTGGCCCACCTGCTGGCCCACCTGTTCAACCACCAGACCCACCACCGCGGCCAGGCCCATGCCATGCTGGCCGGCACCGCCGTGGCGCCGCCGCAGCTCGATGAATTCATGATGCCGAGCGAGGCGCATTTGCGCAGCGCCGACATGGCCGCGTTGGGTTGGGAAGAAGCCGCGGTGTATGGCGCGCGGCGCTGACCCGCGGCGTCCCGCACAAAGTCAGTCTTCAGGTTCCGCCGCGCCGGCATCGGCAGGGGCCGTGTCGCTTTGCGCGGCCATCTTGCGCGCAAGAACGTCGTAGCGCGCAAAGAGCATGGCCGCGCGCGCCGCATCGGCCTTGCTGCCGCGCCAGCGGTAGGCCGCATCGACCGCGGTGTCCAGGGCGCGGTGGGCGCGCAGCAAATCGGCGGGCATGGTGTCGGGGTCGTACAGCTCGGCCAGGCTGGCGCCGGGGTGGGCGCTGCGGGCATCGAGCACGGCCTGCGCCGCCAGTTCAATGGCGGCCCGGTGCTTGCCCTTCGGGTCATCGGTTTCCTCGGGCCAGGGGAAGTTGTTGTAGACGATCTGGCTGGTGTAGCGGTAGCGGCTTTCGAGGCGGCCGCAGACATGCTTGACCCACGCCATGTGCATGCGTGAACTGAGCACGCCGAAGTGGTAGGCACCGGCATCCGGCACGCACAGGTTCGCATTGCCAGCGATCACCTCGGGCGCCATGAAGCCAATCGGAATGATGTCGCGGCGCTCCGAGGTGTGCGCCGGCACCAGCAGGTAGCGGCCGAGCGGCTGCCGGACCTCGCCAAACAACTGCGGTGTTGCCGCCAGGCGTTGGGTTGCCGGCCGCGAAGAGGCCATTCGGTGCGCCTTGACCAGCGCCACGCGCTTTTTCACCCATGGCAGGCGGGCCAGGGTTTGCGGCGGGCAATCGGCCAGCCACAGGCACCAGCGCGGCGTGTCGTGCAGAAACTCTTCCGCGCCTGAAAAGCGGCGCAGCCAGGGCGCGGCCTCGGGTTCCAGCGCCAGGAGTTCGGCACGCTCGTCTTCGTTCAGCAAGAGGTGCCCGCCGTCGTTGGCCATGGAGCCGAACGCGATGGCCGGCACGTTGCACAAGGGCTGCCGGCGCGAAGCCACCAGCACGTTGGGCGCGTCAACCAGGTAGGGGTTGATGTTGCCGGCCTCGGTGCATGCCGGTTCACCGGCCGGATCGGCATAGTCGAACAATGCACGCCTTTGGCTGGGCTTGCGCCCAAAGCCGATGATCACGCAATGCACGGCGGCCTGGCCGGGCGCGTCGTTGCTCCAGCGGAACGTGCGGTGCGCAAAGTTGATGTGCATGCCTTCCTTGAGCATCCAGCCCCACAGCGGCGCGACCTGCTCGCCCTGGCACACGCTGTTGGTGGAGACGAAGGCCACGCGCACGCGATTGCGGTTGTCGTTGTCCTGGTTTTCGGCCAGATCGAAGATGTCGGCGGCGCTGCGCGCGGGGCCGCTTTCAGCCGGGTCGGCCAGCAGATCAGCCTGTTGCGCATGGCCGCGAAAGTGGGCGTCGATGAATTCGCGCTTGCGGGCGTCGGCCGCCGCGGCACCGCTGCCCACCAGGTACTGCGCGGCGCGCACATACCAGGCCGCCACATAGTCCAGCACGCCACCGCCGTTGATGCCGGCGGACTGCATCACGCGCTCAAGATCGGCCCTTTGCGTGGCGGTCTTTTGCTGCTTGCCAATGAACGGCGGGTTGCCCAGGATGTAGTCGAGCCGCCCCGGCGGGCAGAACGCGGCCCAGTCCAGATCGAGCGCATTGCCGATGCGCAGGTTGGCCGAGGTGCGCAAAGGAATTCGCGGCAACCAGGCGTCGAGCGCACGGCCGGCCTCGATGTTCATCTGGTGGTCCATCAGCCACATCGCGACTTGCGCCACCTGGGCCGGGAACTCCTCGATCTCGATGCCCGAGAACTGATCGACATCCACCGTGATGGCTTCGAACGGTTTGGCAATGCGCACACCGAAGCCTTGCGCCGCTGCCAAAACTTTCAGTTCCAGCCGGCGCAACTCGCGATAAGTGACGACGAGAAAATTGCCGCAGCCGCAAGCCGGGTCAAGGAAGTGCAGGGCGCGAAGCTTTTTCTGAAATTCGAACAGCCGCTTTTGACTGCGGCGCGCCTGCTCGAACTCGGTTTCAAGCTCGTCCAGAAAGAGCGGGCGAATCAGGCGCAGGATGTTGTCTTCGCTGGTGTAGTGCGCGCCAAGCTGGCGGCGCAGGTCAACATCGTCGTCAACACCTTCCATGTCAACGATGCGCTGGAACATCGAGCCGAAGATGGCGGGCGAGATGCGGCTCCAGTCGGTTTGGCAGCAATCGAGCAGCAGCTCACGCATCGCCGGTGAAAAGCTGGGGATGCGCAGGGCCTCCTGGAACAGCGCGCCGTTCACATGAGGAAAATCCTTGAACCAGCCGGAGATGGATTTCTGGCGCTTTTCATGCGGCATGTTGAGCACATCAAAGAGCTGCAACAGCACGGCACCCAGATCGGTGCCGTCTGCGCGCGTGCCGCGCTCGATGAGATCGTGGAAACGATCCTTGGGCTCGAAGATGCCGGTGTCGTCGGCAAACAGGCAGAACAACATGCGCACGAGCAGCAGTTGCAGTGGGTGGCCGGTGTAGCCGTCACGGCGCAGCGCATCGTGCAGGCGCGACAGTTTCTTGACCGCCTTTTCGTTAACCGGGTCTTGCGCGGCAACGCGGCTGACCTGTTGGCCGAG
>JAYUPO010000348.1:0-3401 GCA_043760085.1 Burkholderiales bacterium | reverse complement strand
GGCGGTCTTCACCGTAATCAACGAAGCAGGCCTCAAGCGAAGGCTCGACGCGCGTCTCCACGGCCTTGTAGATGTTGCCCTTGCGCTGTTCGCGGCCTTCGATCTCGGTTTCGAAATCGACCAGCTTCTGGCCTTCAACGATCGCCAGGCGCCGCTCTTCGGGCTGCGTGGCATTGATCAACATGCGTTTCATTTGAACTCCTCTCGCCGTGCCGCGTTTTTAGCCGCGGCACATTCGGTCATGCCGTGCGGCTCGCAAACCGCGCCGGCTTAACGATGCGAAAGAGGCGCTGTCAGAACCCTTGGCTCGAATCGCCCTGGACTGCGCAAATCAGGCTGGCAAAGGGGCCGGCCATCAGGTGTGCAGCGTTGGCGCGTGCGTGTCAGCGCGGCTGGGCGCAGCGGCCCGGCATGCTCCGGGCCATGGCTGCTGCGCGGGTGGCGCAGCCCAGCGCGCAGCAGCCGGGCCGGTGCAAGACCGGTGGCGTGCGCGTGAGGCATGGGGTGTAAGCAGGGCGGGCATGTGCTGTTGCAGCGAGCTTGCTGAACGCGGTAGAGGCCAGGCTGGCTTGAGTGGGCTGCCTGGCATCAGGAATTTTCGGGTGCCCGTTGGTACGGGCGGGTTGTTGTTGCGTCTCTCGTGCGCCTGTGCGCCGGGCTGCCGCGTCACTTGGGGACCGTGGCCCGCACCGCCGCCTTGTCAGGCGTTGCATCACCAATCGAGGCACCTCACCATGAGGCCCTCGCCCACAACCAGCTTGGTACCGCCCGGGTAAACTCCGGCAAATCAAGCACTTACAGCACAGTCGTGGAGCAACGGAGTATAGGGGCCAAACCACCCGCCCCCAGGGGATCTGGGGCCCTTTCACCCGTCATCTGCGCGGCCACACCGCCTGCGGCACGGCTGCTGGAAGTGGATGAGCACAGCGCCGGGCAGCGGCTCGACAACTTCCTGCTGCATGTGCTCAAGGGCGTGCCCAAGACCCACGTCTACCGCGTCATCCGCAGCGGCGAGGTGCGCATCAACAAGGGCCGTGCGCATGCCGACACCCGCGTGGTCAGCGGCGATACGGTGCGCATTCCACCGGTGCGCATGGCGCCGGCGCCGACTGCCGCCGCCGCGGCGCCGGCGCGCGAATTCACGCTGCTGTTCGAAGACGAGCACCTGCTGGCCATCGACAAGCCCGCGGGCGTGGCCGTGCACGGTGGCAGCGGCGTGAGCTTCGGCGTGATCGAACAGCTGCGCGCGGCACGGCCGCAGGCGCGCTTTCTGGAGCTGGTGCACCGGCTTGACCGTTCCACTTCGGGCGTGCTGCTGCTGGCCAAGAAGCGCAGCGCGCTGACGAACCTGCAAGACCAGTTCCGCGACCGCAGCACGGAAAAAACCTATGCCGCCATCGTGTGCGGCAACTTTGCACCCGGCCAAACCGTGATCGACGTGCCCTTGCACAAGTACCTAACCGCCGAAGGCGAACGCCGCGTGCGCACCAGCCACGCCGCCGATGCGCAAGCCAAGCGCTCCATCACCCTGGCCCGCCTGGTGCGCAGCGTGGGCGGCTACAGCTTGCTCGATGTGACGCTCAAGACCGGCCGCACGCACCAGATTCGCGTGCACCTGGCGCATTTGGGGCATGCGATCGTGGGCGACGACAAATACGGCGACTTCGCCTTGAACAAGGCCCTGGCCAAGGGCGGGCAAGTGCAGCGCTTGTTGCTGCATGCGCGCCGGCTGGGTTTTGCGCACCCGGCCAGTGGCGAGCGCGTTGAATTGCAGGCGCCCCTGCCGTTGGACTTTGAACAGTTTTTGGGGGCTGCATGACCGCGCTGAAGTTTGACTTGATCGCCTTCGATTGGGACGGCACCCTGTTCGATTCCACCGGCCTTATCGTGCAGTGCATCCAGTCGGCCTGCCGCGACGTCGGCGCCGCGGTGCCCAGCAAGGAGCGCGCCGCCTGGGTCATTGGCCTGGGGTTGCATGATGCGCTGGCCCATGCCGCACCCGAATTGGCGCGCGAACACTACCCCGAACTGGCGCGCCGCTACCGTCACCACTACCTGGCCAGCCAGCATGAGCTGGTGTTGTTCGACGGCACCCTTCCCATGCTGCATGCGCTCAAGGCGCGAGCGCACCGGCTGGCGGTGGCCACCGGCAAGAGCCGCCGCGGGCTCGATGAAGCCCTGGGCAGCGCGCAGCTGCACGGCCTGTTCGACGCCACCCGCACCGCCGATGAAACCGCCTCCAAGCCGCACCCGCAAATGCTGCACGAGCTGATAGAGGAGCTTCAGATCCTGCCGCAGCGCACGTTGATGATCGGCGACACCACGCACGACCTGCAATTGGCGGTGAACGCCGGCGTGCCGTGCGTGGCCGTGAGTTACGGCGCCCACGACGCCGAAGGGTTTGCGCCGTTTTCGCCCCTGTACGTGGCGCACACGCCGGCTGAACTGCACGCCTGGCTGTTGACCCATGGCTGAGCTCGCCACGGCCGTGGCGGGGCAGTTCCTTTGCCTGGGCAGTGCGCTGTCTGAAAAGGGCCAGGCGCTGCTGTTCGAGCTGCGTGAGTTCAACCGGCCCGTCACCGCCTTTGCCCTGCGCCATGAAGGCCGGGTTGTGGCTTATCTCAACCGTTGTGCGCACGTGCCGGTGCAAATGGATTGGCAGCCGGGTGAGTTTCTCGATGCCGACCAGCGCTTCATCATTTGTTCCATCCACGGCGCCACCTATGAGCCCGCTGGCGGGCGCTGCGTGGGCGGGCCCTGCGGCCGCGGCCGCCTGAAGCCCGTGGCGGTGCAAGAGCGCGACGGCTGCGTCTATTGGTATCCTGACTCGCAACTCAAACCCCACGCTGCAGTGCCAAACAACGCAGACCAGCCACCCACAGGGAGCCCCGCTTGACCGACCTCGACCCCTTCACCCCGCCCGCCGGCGAGCCGCCCTGGACGATGCCGGCCTCCGCCGCGCCGTTGCCCGGTGCCCTGGAATCCGGCCTCGAGCGCGTGGCCCGCGAGCTGCTGCGTGAGCGCCGGCGCGAGCGCCGCTGGCGCATCTTCTTTCGCCTGGCTTGGCTGGGGCTGGCGCTGTTCGTGTTGCTGGCGCTGTTTGCCCAGCGCGGCCACGGCACCACGCCAGGCGGGCCGCACACAGCCTTGGTCGAGGTGCGCGGCGAGATCGCTGCCGACACCGAGGCCAGTGCCGAGCAGTTGATCGGTGCGTTGAAGAACGCCTTTGAAGACAGCCAAGCCCAGGCCGTGGTGTTGCGCATCAATTCACCCGGTGGCAGCCCGGTGCAGGCCGGCATCCTGTACGACGAAATCAAGCGCCTGAAGCTCAAGCACAACAAGAAGGTCTATGCCGTGGTCGAGGAGCTGTGTGCCTCGGGGGCTTACTACATTGCCGTGGC
>JAYUPO010000347.1:0-8850 GCA_043760085.1 Burkholderiales bacterium | reverse complement strand
CCACCGCCATGGCCGGGTAGGCGCGCTGCATGTTGGCACTGGCACACAGCACGGCGTCGACATCGGCGCCGGTCTTGCCCGCCGCAGCCAGCGCCTGGCGCGCCGCGGCCACGGCAATCTCGGCCATCAGCGACAAGTCTTCGTCAGCCCGCGGCTCGAAGCGTGGGCGCATGCGCAGCGGGTCGAGCACGCCTTGTTTGTCGAGCACATAGCGCTGCTTGATGCCCGAGGCCTTCTCGATGAACTCCACACTGCAGCCCACCATGGCCTGCACTTGCCCGGCCTCAATGCGCGCCGCATGCGCCTGGTTGAAGTTCTCGGCGTAGGCATTGAAGGCCACCACCAGTTCGGCATTGGTGATGATGTGCGGCGGCCGGTACAGGCCGGTGCCGCTGATGACGACGCTTTGGGACATGTTGCAAGCACCCTTTACCAGCCCACCGCATGGGGCCGGTCAAAGTGTAGTGCCGCAGATGACAGCGACAGGCGCGGCCCGCTTCCACAATGGCGCCCCTTCGCGTTTGCCCAACCCCCAAATGACCGACCTGTTCAGCCCCTTCACCGCCGGTGCGTTGCACCTGGCCAACCGCATCGTCATGGCCCCGCTGACGCGCAACCGCGCGCCCGGCCACGTGCCCACGGCGCTGATGGCCACGTACTACGCGCAGCGTGCCGGCGCCGGCTTGATCGTCAGCGAAGCCACCGCCATCAGCGCCCAGGCGCAGGGCTATGCCGACGTGCCGGGGCTGTATTCGAGCGCACAGTGCCAGGGCTGGCGGCGCGTGACCAACGCCGTGCACGCCGCGCACGGCTGCATCGTGGCGCAGCTGTGGCATGTGGGGCGCATCTCGCATGTCGACTTGCAACCCGGCGGCGCCGCGCCCGTGGCGCCATCGGCCGTGGCGGCCCAGGCCAAAACCGTGCTCATGCGCGACGGCCGCGCGGTGTTCGAGCCCACCTCCATGCCGCGCGCACTGGCGCGCGACGAACTACCCGGCATCGTTGACGACTACCGCCGCGCCGCGCTGGCCGCGGTGAACGACGCCGGCTTCGACGGCGTGGAGGTGCACGCCGCCAACGGCTACCTGATCGACCAATTTTTGAAGACCGGCGCCAACCGGCGCAGCGACGATTACGGCGGCAGCATCGCCCAGCGTGCCCGCTTGTTGAGCGAAGTGATGGCCGCCATCGTCGCCGCGCTCGGTGGCGGCCGGGTGGGCATTCGCGTGGCACCGGTGACGCCGGCCAACGACATCGTCGATGCCGACCCGCAGCCCTTGTTCGAACACGTGATGCGCGTGCTGGCGCCGCTGGGCCTGGCCTATGTGCATGTGATCGAGGGCGCCACGGGCGGGGCGCGTGTCCTGCCCGATCGGCCGTTCGACTATGCCGCGCTGAAGGCCGCGTACCGCACTGCCGGCGGTAGCGGCGCCTGGATGGTGAACAACGGCTACGACCAGGCCCTGGCCACCATGGCGCTGGCCGATGGCGCCGACCTGGTGGCCTTCGGCCGGCCCTTCATCGCCAACCCCGACCTGCCGCGCCGGCTGCGCGAAGGCGCCCAGCTCAATGTGGTGAACCGCGCCACGTTGTATGGCGGCGGCGCGGCGGGCTACACCGACTACCCGGCGCTGTAGGCCGGCCGTTTTCGGGCTGCGCCGGCATACCGGGCCGCACCGGCCACGGCAGCGGCCAGCACGGCGCCGGCCAGCACGTCCCACCAGACATGCTGTTTGATGGCCAGTGTTGAAAAGATGATCAGCGCCAGCCAGGCCAGTTGCGCCAGGCGCAGCACGCCGGGCACGCCCAGCTCGCGCAGCAGCGCATGCGTGCGCCAGCCGCAGAACAGCGCCGTGGCCACGTGCAGCGACGGGCAGGCGTTGCCCGCGGCGTCCACGCCGCGCAGCACGGAATGGATCCACCCCGGTGCCGCGGCGTGGCTGAACGCCGGCACGGCGCTGGGCCAGAACAGGAAGATCAACAGGCCTGTGGCGCATAACACGATATTCCACAGGACATAGACCGACAACTCGCGCACCTGTTGCATCAGCATCGGCGCCAGGCCCAGGTAGACCCACAGCGACAGGTACGGCCACACCGCCCAGGGCTGGTAGCCCAGCCAAGTGTCCAGCGCCGTCAGCGGCATCGTCACCGGCGGGTGCAGCGGGTGGCGCAGCAGGTGGAAGTACAGGGCGAAAAAGATCGACATGAACAGCGTCATGCCCAAGGCCTTGAGCCAGAACAGGCGGCGCATGCGGGCCAAGGCCCGGCCCGCCCAGCCCGGCACGCCCACCAGCAGCGTGGGGCGGCGCGGGCCGCGCAAGCGGCCTGCAAGCGCGGTGGTTGGGTCAGCGTCTGTTGCCAAGTGAGTCATGCCCGCGCCGCGGTGGCCAAGGGCGCGCTGGCACGGGCGTGCGACGAGATTAACACCGGGCTGCGCAGCGGCCAGGAGCGTGCCCGGCAATAATCTGGCCATGGCCCTGCCCGTTGCTTCCACGCCCCCCAACCCTGCCCCGTTGTTGCCGCATGCCCCCTTGGGCACGTACTACGCCAACGAGGCCGAGCACCAGACCTTCCTGCGCCAAATCTTCGACGACACGGCGCGCGACTACGACCGCATCGAGTCCATCCTGGCCTTCGGCACCGGCCCCTGGTACCGGCGCCAGGCGCTGCAGCGTGCCGGCCTGGGCGCGGGCATGCAGGTGGTGGACGTGGGCGTGGGCACCGGGCTGTTGGCGCGCCAGGCGATGCGGCTGATCGGCGCGCAAGGCCGCCTGATCGGCGTGGACCCCAGCGCCGGCATGTTGAGCCAGGCCTTGTTGCCTGGCGTGCAGTTGATTCAAGGCCGCGCCGAAGCCCTGCCCTGCGCCGCGGCCAGCGCCGACTTTCTGAGCCTGGGTTATGCGCTGCGCCATGTGAGCGATGTTGACGCCGCGTTCGCCGAATTCCACCGCGTGCTGCGCCCGGGCGGCCGGCTGCTGCTGCTTGAAATCACACAGCCCAGGAGCCGAGTGGCCATCAGCCTGCTCAAGGCTTACATGCGCGTGGTGGTGCCGGCCATTGCCAAGGTGGTGGCCCGCGGCGCCGACAGCGCCAAGCTCTGGCGCTATTACTGGGACACGATCGACGCCTGCATCGCGCCGGCCGACGTCATCAAAGCCTTGCAGCGCGCCGGCTTCACGCAGGTGCAGCGTCACGTCGAGCTGGGCATCTTCTCGGAGTACAGCGCGGTTCGGGCTTGAAAGCTGGCAACTGACATGACGGCAACGCTGCCCGCGCAAGCTTGCGACGTGCTGATCATCGGTGGCGGCCCGGCCGGCGCCGCCGCGGCCTGTCTGCTGGCGCGCCAGGGCCGCAAGGTGGTGCTCACCGAGAAAGCCCACCACCCGCGCTTTCACATCGGTGAATCATTGCTGCCGGCCAGCGTGGCCTTGTTTGAACGGTTAGGCCTGGGCGGCGAGCTTGAACGCATCGGCATGCCCAAGTGGGGCGTCGAGTTCATCTCGCCCGTGCACAGCCACACCAGCCGGCTTGAGTTCGCCGATGCGTGGGACAAGACCATGCCCTACGCCTGGCAGGTGCGGCGCTCGGAGCTGGACGAGATCCTGTTCCGCCATGCGGCCCAGGAAGGCGCCACCGCGCTGGAAGGCTGCCGCGTCGATGAAGTGGTGTTCGAAGACGGCGCCGCGCGGGTGCGGGCCACGGGCGACGACGGCCGCCAGCACCATTGGCGTGCGCGCATGGTGCTCGACGCTTCGGGCCGCGACACCTTCCTGGCGCGCCAGCTCGGCACCAAGCGCAAGAACGAGCAGCACAACAGCGCCGCGTTGTTCGGCCACTTCACCAACGCCACGCGCCTGCCCGGGCGGCAGGCCGGCGACATCAGCATCCTGTGGTTCGCCCACGGCTGGTTCTGGTTCATCCCGCTGGCCGACGGCAGCACCAGCGTCGGTGCGGTGTGCTGGCCACCGTATCTGAAGACGCGCGACAAGCCGCTCAAGGCCTTCTTCGAAGACACCATCGCGCTGTGCCCAGCGCTGGCCGAACGTTTGAAAAGTGCCGCGCTGGTGGACGACGCTGTGTACGCCACCGGCAACTACTGCTACAGCGCCACGCGCAGCAGCGGGCCGCAGCACCTGCTGCTGGGCGACGCCTTCGCTTTCGTCGACCCGGTGTTCTCGTCGGGCGTGCACCTGGCTTTGGCCAGCGCCTTTGCCGCGGCCGATCTGGTGGCGGTGGAGCTCGACACGCCGGCGCGCGCCCCGGCCGCCCGGCGCCGTTTCGACGCGCTGATGCGCAAGGGCCCGCGCGAGTTCTCATGGTTCATCTACCGCATGACCAACCCGGCCATCCGCGAGATGTTCATGCACCCGCGCAACCCGCTGCGCGTGAAGGAAGCCTTGCTGTCGCTGCTGGCCGGCGACATCCATGGCCGCACGCCCATCTGGTGGTCGCTCGCCGCCTTCAAGGCGATCTACTACGTGCAGTCGCTGCGCATGGCGCCGGCGGCGTTCGCGGCCTGGCGCGCGCGCCGGCGCAGCATCGCGCCCACCGGCGCGCTGCGCGGGGAGAACATCCTTGCTGATTGAGCCGCGCTCGGCACGTGTCCGTGGTCGTTCCCGTGCACGTGGCCTTGTCCTGTGCATGCTGCTGTTTGTCGGCGCCCCCGCCCGGGCGGCCGAGCCGCTGTGGGAACTCGGCCTGGGCCTGGGCGCCCTGAGCTTGCCGCACTACCGCGGCGCCGATCAATCCCACGGCGCCGTCTTTCCCGTGCCCTACGTCGTCTACCGCGGTGAAATCTTCAAGTCCGACCGCGAAGGCGCGCGCGCCGAACTGCTGCGCACCGACAGACTCAAGGTCGACCTCAGCCTGGCCGCCAGCCCGCCCGCGCGCAGCGCCGACAACTCAGCCCGCGCCGGCATGGCCAGCCTGCCGCCCACCTTCGAGCTCGGCCCCAAGGTGGAATTGACCTTGGCCCGCGGCGCACGCTGGCAGATCGACCTGCGGCTGCCCGTGCATGCCGTGGTCACGGTGCAGCGCTCACCGCGCTGGGTGGGCGTCACGTCGTCGCCCTTCATCAACCTTGATGTGCCGTGGCAGGGCTGGAAGTTCGGCGCCCTCACCGGCCCGGTGTTCAACAGCCGCGGCGTCAATGCGCAGACCTACGAAGTGAGCGTGGCAGACGCCACACCGCTGCGGCCGGCCTGGGCCGCGCGGGGCGGCTATGCCGGCTGGCGCGGCCTGGTGGCGGTGTCGCGCCAGGATGGCCGGCTGTGGTGGGGCGCCTTCGCGCGCATCGACAACCTGTCGCACACCGCCATGCAAGACAGCCCCTTGCTGCGCAGCCACAGCAACGTCTCGGCCGGGCTGGCCATGACCTGGGTGTTCGCGCAATCGGCGCAGTCGGCGCAAAGCGTGCCTTGAGCGCCGGCATGGCCTGGTTGCTGCGCCCGCCCGCCTGGCTGCTGCTGCAGGCCCTGTTGCTTGGCCTGGGCGTGATGTCGCTGGCCTGGAACGCGGTGGCGATGGTGTTGCTGCGCGTGCTGCCGCCGGCACGCGCGCGCTGGGTGGGGCGCGCGGCCATCGCCCACCAGTACGCCTTCTTCTGGCGCGTGACCGGCTGGCTGGGCATGATGCAGATGGACGCCAGCGCGCTGGATGCACTGGCTGGCGAGCCCGGCCTGATCGTGGTGGCCAATCACCCCAGCCTGCTCGATGCGATGCTGATGGTGGCGCGCCTGCCGCGCAGCGCCTGCGTCATGAAAACCAGCCTGGTGCGCAACCCCTTCCTCGGCCCGGGCGCGCGGCTGGCGCGCTACATCTGCAACGATTCCGCCCGGCGCATGGTGCGCCAGGCGGTGCAAGACCTGCGTGAAGGCGGCCAGCTCGTCATGTTCCCCGAGGGCACGCGCACCACCGCTGCGCCGGTGAACCACTTTCGCCCCGGCTTTGCCCTGATCGCCAAGCTGGCCGAAGCACCCGTGCAGGCGGTGGTGATCGACACCGATTCGCCCTACCTGCGCAAGGGCTGGCCGCTGTGGCAGTTGCCGCCGCTGCCGATTCGTTTTTCGGTGCGCCTGGGCCCGCGCTTCGCGCCCAGCGCCGACCCGCACCGCCTCACCGACGAGGTGCAAGCTTTCTACACGCGGGCCTGCGCGGCGCCACGCCATGCCTGAGGCTTCAAGCCAGCGCCTGGTGCTGATCCCCAGCTACAACACCGGCGCCATGGTCTACGACACCGTGGCGCAGGCGCGCGCACAGTGGCAGCCGGTGTGGGTGGTGGTGGACGGCAGCACCGACGGCACCGCCGCCGGCCTCAAACAAATGGCTCAAGCGGACAGCGGCCTGCGCGTGTTCGTGCTGCCGCACAACCAGGGCAAGGGCGCGGCCGTGCTGCACGGGCTGGAACATGCCCAGCGCGAAGGCTTCAGCCATGCGCTGACGATGGACGCCGACGGCCAGCACCCGGCCGACCTGATCCCCGCATTCATGCAGGCCAGCGCGGCGCGGCCCGACGCCATGATCCTGGGCAAGCCGGTGTTCGACGCCAGCGCGCCGCTGCTGCGCGTGCGCGGGCGGCGCATTTCAAACGGCTGGACGCAACTCGAAACCCTGTTCGCCGGCATCGGCGATTCGCTCTACGGCTTTCGCGTCTACCCCGTGGCCGAGTTGGTGGCGGTGATGCGCGCGCAGCGCTGGATGCGCCGCTTCGACTTCGACACCGAAGCCGCGGTGCGGCTGGCCTGGCGCGGCGTCAAGCCGATCAACCTGGACGCGCCGGTGAAGTACCTCAGCGCGGCCGAAGGCGGCGTGTCGCACTTTCGCTATGGCCGCGACAACGCCCTGCTGACCTGGATGCACACGCGATTGGTGATCGAGTTCGTGCTGCGCCTGCCCGGCCTGCTGCTCCGGCGCGCGCTGCGCCGCCCGCCGTTCCAACCCTGAAGGCCGGCCCGTTCAGGCGTAAAGCCCGCCGTTGATCGCGATCACCTGGCCCGTGATGTAGGCCGCCTCGTCGCTGGCCAAAAACGCGGCCAGCGCGGCCACTTCATCCGGCTTGCCGGCGCGCCTGGCCGGCACCAGGCGGGCGATAGCGGCGGCGTCGAACGCGGCGTTGGCCATGGCGGAATCAATGATGCCCGGTGCGATGGCATTCACCGTCACGCCGCGGCTGGCCACTTCGAGCGACAACGCCCGCGTGGCGCTGTGCAGCGCCCCCTTGGCCGCGGCGTAGTTCACCTGGCCCACGTTGCCGGCCTGCGCGGCCACCGAGGTGATGTTGATGATGCGGCCCCAGCGCGTGCGCAGCATGGGCAGCAGCAAGGGCTGGGTGACGCGGAAAAAACCGTTCAGGCTGACATCGATCACCCGGTGCCACTGCGCCGCGCGCATGCCGGGGAACACGGCGTCGTCATGCACGCCGGCGTTGTTGATGATGATCTGCACCGGCCCGCCGGCCAGCATCTCGGCGCAGGCTTGCGCGCAGGCAGCGTCGTCGCACAAGTCAAACGTTAGACATTGCGCCTGGCCGCCTTGCGCGCGGATCTCCTCGCCCAGAGCCTGCACGCCCTCAGGCCGTGTGTTGGCATGCAGCAGCACGCTGGCGCCCGCGGCGGCCAAGCGCCGCGCCATGGCCGCCCCCAGCGTGCCGCTGGCCCCGGTGATCAGCGCGCGCTTGCCTTGAAGTGTCACCGCGCCGCCTCGCTGGTCAGGCGGCCATTCAGCACCACGCCGAGCCGCCCTTCGGCCAACGCAGCACCGGCCGCGTCGGTGACTTGGAATTCGTACACCGCCTGGTCGGCCACGGCGGCGGTGCATTGCGCATGCACGTGCAAGGCGCCGGGTTGATCGTCCAGCCGCGCCACATGCAAGGCCACGCGCCGCGCGCTGGCCAAAAAACCGGGCCGCGGCGGCGCATCAGGCCCGGCCAGCAAGGCCGCGTGCAGCGCCGTGGCCTGGGCGGCGTATTCGATCGCGGCGGCCGCCGGCAGGTAGCCCGCCGCGCCGTTCAGCCGCAAAGGGTGGTTCAGATCGCCCTGGTTGGTGGCGCTGCAGTGGATGCTTTGCGGCGCCCACGAGAGCACGGCATCTAGCAGGCACATGGCGCCGGCGTGCGGCAGCCGCGCGGCGATGCCGGCTCGGTCGAGCAACGGCGCGGTGGTCATGGCATGCCCGCAGCATCGAGCCGCACGTGCAGGCTCAGGCCGGCTTGCAGATCGAGCGCGATGTCGCTGCTGTGCGCGCCGGCCAGGCCGTGCAGCAAGGGCAGCGCGCGCGCCGCGGGCACGGCGCAGCGCAGCGCTTCGAACGCCGGCGCCGCCATCACCGTGGCCGCGCGCTGCGGCACCACTTGCGCGCTGAGCAAAGGCCCGCCGCCCTGGGCCGGCGGCACCAGCACCAAGGCGAAAGCGAAGGTTTCATGCACCGGCCGCAGGGCGTTCATCGGCGCTGGCATGGGTTGGTCGCACACCACCAGCAGCACGGGCTGGCGCGTGCTGGCGCACTGCACCATGGCTTCGAGCAGGGCCACGGCGGCGCTGGCGTCATGCGCGGCCAGGCTGGTGGATGCGTGTTGCGAGCCGGTGGCAATGTGCCAGTAACCGGCGGCCGCGTTGTGCACGGAATTGGTGAAGCGCGTGGGCGACACCGCGCGCTCGGGCAAGGTCAAGGCTTCACACAGCGCGTGGCAGTTGGCCGCGTCGCCGGTGGCCGAGGCGAACACGCTGGCCAGGCCGGCCGGGTCCAGCCCGGCGTGCGCGCAGGCGGCGTCGGCCACCGCCACGGAAGCCTTCACCAGCACGCCGGCGCGGCGCCGTTCGGTGGCCGGCAGGCGCGCCGGCGCATGCACCA
>JAYUPO010000346.1:0-8858 GCA_043760085.1 Burkholderiales bacterium | reverse complement strand
CTGATGTCAGCCATGCCCGGCATCTGCTTCCAGGGCTCGGCATGGCCCACCCACACCAGCTCGGCGCCGGCCTGGATGAGTGCGTGCACCAGTGCCTGGCCCACCGCCGTCTTGCCATCGCTGACCAGCACCTTGCGGAACTTGGGGTCGCTGGTCATTTCGCGCAGCATCATGTCGTCAGCCATGTTGGGGGTCTCCAGTTCGGGGAACGCGATCACCACGGCGCGGCCGGCGCGGTCAAGCCGCGCGCTGACCCGCACGCGCTGCGGCTCGTTGCCCACATCGCCGTGCAGATGAACCATCAGCGTCGGGCCGGCATCGAGCTGCACCAGGCCCAGCCGCCAGGGCAGGCGTTCGCGGAAGAACAGGTCGTTGCTGTGGTGCAGCGTGGTGGCGGCCAGCAACTGCCCGGCGCCGCTTTGCGCCTGCCACTTCAGGCGTGCTGACAGGCAGGCATGGCAGGCCTCGCGTGGCGGGTACTGCACGGCGGCGCAGTGCTGGCACACCTGCAACTCGAAGCGGCCTTCGGCGGCGGCCACGGTCAAGCCCATGGCCGTGCGGCTGCGGCCCCAAGGCGGCAGGTTCATCTGCGGCGTGCGCAGGATGGGGTTCTTGCGCCGGGGCCTCATCAGCGGCATCGTCATGGTGATCTGCCAAGGATCGCCGCAGCGGTGCACAGGCAACGGTCGTACGCGACCATGCCGAAGCCGCCGACCATGCCGAGTTGCGCGCCTTTGACAGCGCGGCCCGCGGCCTGATCAGTGAGCTGGCGAATCGCTTCGGTCACACCCATGAAGCCGCCTGCCGCGCCGGCCTGGCCGCTGGAAAGCTGGCCACCGCTGGTGTTGACGGGAAAGCTGCCGTCAAACGTTAGTTGCTGTGCGCGCAGGAATTCAGCCCCTTCACCCTTGGCGCAAAAGCCCAGGTCTTCGGCCTGGATCATCACGATCACGGGGTAGTCGTCATAGGCTTGCAAGAAGCTGATGTCGGCGGGTCTTGCACTGGCCATCGCGTAAAGCTCGGGCAGATCGACGCGCCAGCCGCCGCGCTCCATCACCGCATCCGTGCTGTAGGCGTTGTGGCGCTCGATGGCGCCACGCAGCGTGGCAAAGGGCAAGCCCAGGTCGCGCGCCCTGCCCTCGCTCATCACCAAAAACGCTTCAGCACCGGCGCAAGGCATGACGCAATCGAACAAGTGAATCGGGTCGGCAATCGGCCGGGCGGCCATGTACTCGTCCAACGTTAACGGCTTCTTGAACATGCGCGAACCGTAGGCCAGCGCGTTATGCCGCTGGGCCACGCAGATGCGGCCAAAGTCTTGACGCGTGGCACCGTGCTTGCGCATGTAGTTCGCGGTGATGAAGGCGAAGATGGCGTTCGGCCCGCCTGAGCCGTAGGGGTAGGTGGCGTCGCGCGCAAAGCCGCTGAAGCTGCCGAGCATGAGGCGGAAGGAATCGACCTGGTTGGTGTCGGCCGCCACGCAGGCCACGATGCTGGCGTCGCCCGCCTGCACGGCGCGCGCGGCACGGCGCAGCGCCATCACGCCGCTGGCGCCGCCGGTGGGGATGTGGTCGAGCCAGCGCGGGCTCAGGCCCAGGTGCTGGGTCACGCCCACAGCAGTGTCAGGCGCGAGCGAAAAGCTGCTGACGGTGAGGCCGTCGATCTGCTCCTTGGGCACGCCGCTTTGCTTGACCAGGGCGTTGATGGCCTGGCCGAGGAACCAATGCGCGCTGCGGGTGGAGTAGCGCACATAGGGCACCGTGACCGGCACGGCCACGGCCACGCCGTCGTAACCTTGCCGGGTGTTGATGAACGTCATGCGTGGTGTCGTCAAGCCTGGCGCTTTTTCATGGCGCGCGTGTCGATGCAATGGGCCTGGCCCGGCAGCGCCTGCGCCAACGCTTTCAACTCGCCGCGCTGGATTTTTTGCGAGGCGGTGAGCGGCAACGCATCGACAAACGCCACATAGCCCGGCGCCTTGTAATAGGCCAGGCGCGCCAGCACGTGTGCAACGATACTGGCAGCGAGTGTCGAACGCGCTTCGGCGTCAACCGCTTCATGCGTCACCACACAGGCCAGCACTTCATCGCCACGCACGGCATCAGGCGTGGCGGCCACGGCCACTGCTTTGACAGCGGCATGCTGGTTGAGCACGCTTTCCACTTCCACCGCGGCGATGTTCTCGCCGCTGCGGCGGATGATGTTCTTGCGCCGGTCAATAAAGTGCAGCAGGCCCTGGGCGTCGCGGCTGACGATGTCACCGCTGTGGAACCAGCCCTGCTCCCAGGCTTCTTCGGTGGCCTGCGAGTCTTTCAAGTAGCCGGCGAAGAAACCATAACGTGGGTCTGCACCGGCATGGCGCACCCACAGTTCACCGGGCTGGCCGATGTCGGCCTCGACGCCGTCTTCGCCGACGATCACCACTTCCACATCAGCGCCTTCGCGGCCGAAGCAACTGCTGCCCACAGCGCGCGGTTCGGCGTTGGCCATCACCACCGCGCCGGCGCCGGTTTCCGTCATGGCCCAGGCTTCGAGCAGGGGCAAGCCGAAGCGTTGTTCGAAGGGTGCCTGCAAGGCTTTGTCCACCCCCGCGCCAAAACCGAAGCGCACGGCATGGCGCGCATCGTCTTCGCACGCGGGGAGCTTCATCAGCATGGCCGGCATCACGCCCAGGTAGTGCACCACGCTGGCCCGCGCTTCGCGCACGCTGGCCCACCAGGTGGAGGGGTGAAAGCGGTCGAGCACGATCAGGCAGCCGCCGGTGAGCAGCATGGCCATGGTGGAGTACGCCATGGCGTTCATGTGCACCAGCGGCAGCGGCGTTAGCAGGCGTTCCCGCCCCGCCTGCAAGGCCGCCAGACCCCCAATGCTTGCGTACCAATGCCCGGCATGCAGGAAGTAGCGGTTGGGCAGGATGCAGCCCTTGGGCTGGCCGGTGGTGCCCGATGTGTAGAGCAAGGCGCATTCGCTCAAGCCTTCAATGGCCCATTCGGCCAGCGGCGCGGGGAACAGGGCGGCGGGTGGCAGCTCGCCATCGGCCAGCAGCGCCAGCGGCCGGCCCGCGGCCGTGGCGGCTGCGCGCAGCGCGGCGTGCCGCCCAGGCAAGGCCACGGCGAGCGCGATCTCGGAATGGCCCACCAGATATTCCAGCTCCGCAGCACGCGACTCGGCGTTGATGGACACCACCGAGACGCCCAGGCCGTTCAGCGCGAACCAGTGCAGCAAGAAGCTCGGGCGGTTTTCCAGCAGCAGGCCCACGCGGTGGCCATGGCCATAACCGGCGTTTGAATAGGCAGTGCGCAAGGCGTTGATGCGCTGCTGTGCCGCGGCGTAACTCAGCTCACCCGCGGTGATGCCATAGGCCGCGGCGGTTTCAGGCAAGACGGCGACAAACGGGTTGGACGGCCAGCGCCGGGCCGTGGCGTCGAAGGCCGCCGCAACAGTGTGAAGGGCTTCGGTCAATGCCGCGCCTTACATGAACAACTGCATGCTGCCGAATGCGGCGTCGCTGTTGACCAGATCGACTCGCTTCAAGCGAATCTTCAAGCCCCCTTCTTGCAGCACGAGCGTGTGCGTGGCCCAGCCGGCGTAGAGCGTTTGCTGATCCAGCCGCGTTTCAACGTAGTGGAATGCGGTGCGCGTGGTGAACACACCCGCGGCTTCGTCGCGCGCCGTCACCAACGGCGTTTGCAGCAAGTGGTGGCAGCGGCTTTTGGGTTGCTGCGAAAACGTTCGCGCGCCGCGCAAACGCTCCACGCGCACGTTCAACAGCAGCTTGTCTTCGTACATCAGCGATGCTTGCAGCCTGGCATCGGTTTGCCCAGGCGTGAGCGGCATCCAGTAGTGGCCATCCTCGGCAAACAGGGCCAGCCAATCGTCATAGCGGCACTCATCAAGCAACTGTGCTTCGGCCACCACGAAGTCGATCAACTGCTGGTTCGCTGGCATGGTCATCAAAAAACCTCCGTGCTGCGCACTGCGGTGCGAGCTCCCTTCGGAACGGCCGGGCGGGAGCTCACGACTGCACCTCTTCTTTCATCGTCGCCGTCATGTACGTCACCCAAGCCCGCATCTGGTTGCGCATCTGCCATTCGCTCGTGCCGTTGGTGGCCACATTGACCTGCCCGCGTTCAGCCGGGTCGTACAAGCGCGCCATGTTCACCCATTGCGCGGCGCGGGCGTGCAGGCCGTGCTGCGCGCGTTCGTACATCTCCAAATCATCATGCCCCACCACCGAGGTGGGGGCGTTGACCAGCCGGTTGTACATGAGCGTGCGTTCAAGCAGCAGGTCGGGCGCGCCCACCAGGCGGAAGGTCCAGCTTTCGACCATGGTCTTGTCCGCCGCAATGGGTTTGAACAGACGCAGCGTCTGGATCGGCCCCTTGACCATGATGTTAGGAAAGTAGACCGTGTTGTGCCGCACCTCGCCCAGGATCTGCTTGGCGCGCTCTTCGCCATAGGCCGCGGCCATGCTTTCAAAGTAGCCCGGCACGGGCGAATAGGCCGCGTGAATGGAGTCGGCCACGCCGGTGTGGCCATGGCCGTTGGGCCAGATGCGGATGCCCATCTTCTCAAAGAACGCATAGGGGCTGACGAAGGGCGCGAACAGTTCCACGGCCATCGGCTTGGGCGTACCGGCGGGCGCGGCCTGCCACACCTTTACTGCGGTGCCGGCCGATGATTCATGCGCCACCATGGGGTGGCAGGTGTCGGTTTGGTTATCGACCAGCATCTTCCAGTTGCACGGGTGCAGGTAGCGCATCACGCCGCCGGCCACTTCGAGCTTGCCTTCGGGCGAACGCTCGACCATGTTGTCTAACGTTGAGAGTGACTCGCCGAAGAATTCTTCAAAGCCCACGCCTTGCGGGTTGAGCCGGCAGAAGACGAAATCGCGGTAGACCTGCACCGCGCCCACTGCCACCATGCCGCGCTTGGCTTCGCAGGCATCGAAGCCGGTGTTGTCGTAGCCCTTTTGCAGCGGAACGGCCAGCAGCGAGCCATCGGTCTTGTAGCTCCAGCCGTGGTACGGGCAGCGGAAGAAGCGGCCGGTGTGGCCGGCGCCATCGGGTGCCACTTGCACGCCCTTGTGCGCGCAGCGGTTGTAGAGCACGCGCACCGTGTCGTCGCTGTGGCGCACCATCACCACGGCCTGGTCGCCCACCGTGGTGCTGTAAAAGTCACCCGGCTTGGGCACCTGGCTGGCATGGCCCACATAGACCCAGGTGTTGGCAAACAGGTGCTCCATTTCCAGCGCAAACACCTCGGCGCTGATGTAGCAGTCTTTGTGGATTTCGGTCTCGCGCACCAGGGCGGCCACGGCTTGTGGGTGGTTGCGGTAATGGGCCATCAAGGTGCCTCCTGATACCAAGCTGCCGCTTCAGGCCAGGGCGTGCTTGAGCAACGCTGCCTGCAAGGCCTTGCCGTGCTCATCGGCCAAGGCGGCCTGGCGCAACTCGGCCAGCACACCCGCCGTGACCCGCGCCCCGCCACTTAGCCGCGCATTGCGCAGGGCAGCGTAGTTGCGCAAGCCGCGCTCGTGCGTGTCGCCATAGCCTTTCACCAGACCCTGGCTGCGCGCGACTTCCACGGCCAGCGGCAGGTCTTGCGCCGCCACTTGCCGCACGTCAGCCAGCCAGGCTTCAATGCGCTGGTCTTCATGCGCAAAGCGCAACGTGCCGCGCCGCCAGCGCTGCAAGCCCGCCACCCCGCGCAACATCAGGAAGCCGCGCAATGAACTGGTCATCACCACGCGCCCCTTGGCAGCCAAGCGGGCCACCACGCGGCGCGGCCAGTTTGAAGCCAGCAGCCAGCGCCCCAGGCCGGCAGGTAAGGTGTCAGCAATTTCCTGCAAGCGCGGGTGCATGTATTCGTTGATGGCGAGCACCTGGCCCGCAGCCGCCTTCACTTCGCTGCGCACGCGCTCGAAGCGCGTGCCGCGGGTCTTCAAGTCGGCCACACGAATGGTGTCTTCGTAAGACATCCACAGCGCGAGGTGGCGCGCTACTTCCAGGTTCAGCGCCTGGCTGCCCGGTGCATGCGCGTGTTCGACGACTTGCACCGCTTCCAGCCGATCAAGGTACAGCGCCGCATAAGCCACATCTTGATAGTCCACCAAACGGCGCAGGCCTTCGATGACGATGTGCAGCGTGGCGCCTACATGGCTGCGCGCGGCACGGTCTATCAAGGCCTGCACCTGCGGGTGGCTGGCCTTGGGCAAGGCCGTCTTTGCAGGCGCCACAGCGGGCGCGTTGGATCCATCAGGCGCATCAAGCAAGGCAGCACGATCGAACGCCGCGGCGAACGCCCGCAAGCTCGCCTCCACGCCCACGCCACCGCGTTGAATGGTTTCTTCAAACGCGGCGCGCGCAAACGGCAACACACCGGTGCCGGCCAGCGCACCAAACAGCACGGCGCTGATCACGCTGGCGCTGGCCTCGGTGGCCTGCGCCATGTCGTAAGCCACAAAGCGCTTCGCCGCGGCGCGGGCCTGCGCCAGCAACGCTGTGCTGTCAGCCCGGCCGTCGGCCATGGCGACTTTCTCGGCGATGGCATAGACCCGGTGGGTCGATGCCACCAGCGTGGTGCGATCGGGCGTGACCAAGCCGCGCTGCACGGCGCGCGCGGCTTCCATCAATTCAGACGCCAGCACCACATCCACATCGCCCGGCAGCGGCATCAGCGCCAGCACGGGCGCGGCACCGGCCTGTTGCGCCGCCGCGGCGGAAAACAGTTCAACGTAATAGATCGTGGCCCCCGTGCGCTGCGCCACGCCGGGCACCGAGGTGGCCTGCGCAATGTGGCCGTTGTGCTGGCCCAGATCGACCAGCCAGTCGGCCAGCACGCCGCCGCCTTCGCCACCCATGGCGAGGATGGCGATCTTGATGGGCTGAGCCGGGTTCATGTCCAAAACGCTGTTCAAAACGCCCACTTCGCTCGCCGCGCGGCGGCGCGCTTTTGCATCCAGCCGATGACCGCGCCGCGCAGGCGCTGGCGCAGCTTGTCCCAAACGTCAGGGTTGCTGACGATCTGGGCCTTGTAGAACGATGGGCACAGCACCGCAGCATGCGACACCTCGCCGCACAGGCCGCAGCCCACACAGGAGTCGATGACCGCGGCCACCGGGTCGGTGCGCAGCGGGTCGGGGTTGGGCTTGATGGTCAGGCTCGGGCAGCCCGACAGGCGGATGCAGGAATGGTCGCCGGTACAGGTGTCCGCATCGACGCCGAAGCGCTCGCGCACCACGCGCTTGCCGGCCGCGATGTCTTGGCGCAGCAGCGGCTTCTCGCGCCGCTGCTTGTTCAGCATGCATTCGCTTTGCGCGATCAACACCTTGGGGCCTTGTTCCGGCGTGGTGAGCGCTTCTTTCAGCGCCGCCGTCATGGCTTTCAGGTTGTAGGTGTTGGTGAGCGTGCGCGCCCAGGTGACGCCGACACCGCGCACCGCCTGCTCGATGGCGTGCCCCGTGCTGCGCGTGGGGTTGCGCGCTTGCGACGACAGGATGTCTTGCCCGCCGGTGGCCGAGGTGTAGCTGTTGTCGACGATCACGGTCAAGTTGTTTGAACGGTTAAACACGGCGTTGGCGATGCCGCTGGTCAGGCCGTTGTGCCAGAAGCCGCCGTCGCCCATCACGCTGATGGCGCGCTTGCCGTTGCCCGGCGTGTTCATGGCCGCCGCGCCGGCCGCACCCAGGCCATAGCCCATGGTGGTGTTGCCCAGGTTGAACGGCGGCAGGATGGAGAACAAATGGCAGCCGATGTCGGCCGAGACATGGTGCTCGCCCAGTTCGCGTTCCACCAGTTTCATGGCCGTGAAGATCGGCCGCTCGGGGCAGCCGGTGCAAAAGCCCGGCGGGCGGGCATGCACGTTGGCCGCAGGCTGAATGGTGATGACCTTGTGCGCCTGCTGCGGCGCGGGCAACACCGGCGCCGCAACCAAGCGGCCATAACGCTGCAAGAAACTGCGCACGCCAGCCAGCACTTCTGCCGCGGTGTATTCGCCAGCCAGAGGCAGCATGTCCTTGCCGTGCAGCGCCGCCGGCTCGCCCGCCCTGCGCAAGATGCTGGCGATGTTCTGTTCGATGAAATTCGGCTGGCCCTCTTCCACCAGCAGCACCGCGCGCTTGCCGGCGCAGAAGCGCAGTACTTCGGCATCAATCACCGGGTAGGCCACGTTCATCACATACAGCGGCACCTGGCTGGCGCCGAACACGTCGGCCACACCCAGGCGTTCCAGCACACGCAGCAAGGTGTTATAGCTGCCGCCCTGAACAATGATGCCGATGTCATCCGCCCCTTCAGCAAAGAACTCGTTCAGGCCGCGATCCTGGATGAACTTCACTGCCGCCGGCCAGCGCTGCATCACCTTTTCTTTCTCGTGCGCGAAGCTGGCCGGCGGAAGCACGATGCGGCTCACATCGCGCTGCGGGTGGTCCATGGCTTCGCGCAGCGTGAAGTTGGGGCGACGGTTCGCGCTGGCCGTGAACTGGCCGTGCACATGGCAAGCGCGAATGCGCAACTGCAACATCACCGGTGTGTGGCTGGCCTCGCTCAAATCGAAACCATCCTTCACCGCCTGCACGATGCTGGGCAGGTTGGGCCGCGGGTCGAGCAGCCAGATTTGCGACTTCATGGCGAAGGCGTGGCTGCGCTCTTGCATGATGGAGCTGCCCTCGCCGTAGTCTTCGCCCACGATGACCAGGGCGCCACCGGTGACACCGCCCGAGGCCAGGTTGGCCAGCGCATCACTGGCCACGTTCACGCCCACCGCGCCCTTGAAGGTGACCGCGCCGCGCAGCGGGTAGTTCACGCTGGCCGCCAGCGTGGCCGCAGCGGTGGCTTCGCTGGCGCTGTTTTCGAAAT
>JAYUPO010000345.1:0-8875 GCA_043760085.1 Burkholderiales bacterium | reverse complement strand
GCGTGACCGACAAGCGCCATGTGCGCCACGACCTGGCCGATTTGTTCTGCACCAGCGTGGAAGGCGTGCGTGGCCAGAAGGCCAAGGATTGGCGCCTGGTGGACGACATTGCCAAGACCTCGGTCTTTGCCGCCAAGGTGCAGGAGCGCGCCCTGCAACTGGCCGCCAAGAGCGACCGCCCGGCCGATGGCACGGGTGCGGCCCTGACGCCGCTGCGCCGCACGATCGAGGCCGACGCGCTGCGCTACGGCAACGTTACCGTGGTGATCGACCGCGCCCAGCGCCTGGCCACGTTCACCGTCAAGGCGCCCAGCGCCGCGGTGCAAAGCGACATCGCGGCCATTGAAGCCGCCGGCGCCGCCTGGTACCCGCTGGCCCTGGCGCGCGAACTGGAAGATGCGATTCTTTCCATGCGCACGAATGAGCTGGACATCGGCACCTGGTTGATCAAAACCGAAGGCGACGCTGCCGCCGTGCTGGCCATGGACGCCGTGCTGCTGAAGCACCAGAACCACTGGCTGGTACGCGAAACCATTGGGCTGCTGCGCCGCACTTTCAGCCGCCTGGATGTGTCGTCGCGCAGCCTGTTCGCGCTGATCGAGCCGGGCTCGTGCTTCGCCGGCAGCTTCCTTGAACTCGCGCTGGCCTGCGACCGCAGCTACATGTTGGCGCTGCCGGATGACGTGGCCAAGGCGCCGAAGATCTCGGTGAGCGATATGAACTTCGGCCTGCTGCCCATGGTCACCGGCCAAAGCCGCTTGCAGCGCCGCTTCTATGACGAAGCCGCCGCCATGGAAGCCGTGCGCGCCAAGGCCGGCACGGCGCTCGACGCCGACGCCGCTTTCGCCCTGGGCCTGGTGACCAGCAACCCCGACGACATCGACTACGCCGAAGAAGTGCGCATCGCCATCGAAGAACGCGTGGCCATGAACCCCGACGCGTTGACCGGTATGGAAGCCAACCTGCGCTTCAACGGCCCCGAGAACATGTTCACCCGCGTCTTCGGCCGCCTCACGGCGTGGCAAAACTGGATCTTCCAGCGGCCCAATGCGGTGGGCGAGAAGGGCGCGCTCAAGGTTTACGGCAAAGGCGACAAAGCGGTATTCGACTGGAACAGAGTCTGATCGCGCCAGCAGCCACGGCCCCTTCATCTACAACTCAGGAACATTCCCATGTCAAACATCGACTACAGCCAGAAAATCCCCAACAACGTTAACTTGAGCGACGACCGCACCCTGCAGCGTGCGCTCGAAGGCTGGCAGCCCAACTTCATCAGCTGGTGGGACGATGTCGGCCCCGAAGGCTCGACCAACTACGACGTTTACCTGCGCACGGCCGTGAGCGTCGACCCGCAGGGCTGGGCCCAGTTCGGCCACGTCAAGATGCGCGACTACCGCTGGGGCATCTTCCTCAACCCGGGCGATGCCGAGCGCAAGATCCATTTCGGCGACCACCTGGGCGAAAAGGCCTGGAGCGACATCCCCGGCGAATACCGCGCCAACCTGCGCCGCATCATCGTCACTCAGGGCGACACCGAGCCGGCTTCGGTGGAGCAGCAGCGCCACCTGGGCCTCACCGCGCCGAGCATGTACGACCTGCGCAACCTGTTCCAGATCAACGTGGAAGAAGGCCGCCACCTGTGGGCCATGGTCTATCTGCTGCACAAGCACTTCGGCCGCGACGGCCGCGAAGAAGCCGATGCGCTGCTCGAACGCCGCAGCGGTGACGAAAACAACCCGCGCATCCTGGGCGCCTTCAACGAAGCCACGCCCGACTGGCTAAGCTTTTTCATGTTCACGTATTTCACCGATCGTGACGGCAAGTTCCAGCTCTGTGCCCTGGCCGAGAGCGCCTTCGACCCGCTGGCCCGCACCACCAAGTTCATGCTCACCGAAGAAGCGCACCACATGTTCGTGGGCGAGTCGGGCGTCAGCCGCGTCATTGCGCGCACCTGCGCGGCGATGAACGAAATGAAAACCGACGACGTGAACGTGCTGCGCAACGCCGGTGTGATCGACCTGCCCACGCTGCAGCGCTACCTTAACTTCCACTTCAGCGTGACGGTGGACTTGTTCGGAGCCGATGAATCGAGCAACGCCGCCACCTTCTATTCCACCGGGCTGAAGGGCCGCTACGAAGAAGGCAAGCGCATGGACGACCACCAGTTGCGCGGCCAGACCTACAAGGTGCTGGAAGTGAAGAACGGCCAGCTCGTTGAGAAAGAAGTGCCCATGCTCAACGCCCTGAACGAAGTGCTGCGCGACGACTTCATTGCCGACAGCGTGGCGGGTGTTAACCGCTGGAACAAGGTGATCGAAAAGGCCGGCATTCCCGTGCGCCTGACGCCGCCGCACAAGGCCTTCCACCGCAACATCGGCGCCCTGGCGCAGGTGAAGGTTTCGCCTGACGGCCGCGTGCTGAGCGAAGCCGAGTGGAAGGCCAATGTCGACAAGTGGCTGCCCAGCGAACAAGACCGCGCCTTCGTCACCAGCCTGATGGGCAAGTGTGTTGAGCCGGGCAAGTTTGCGAACTGGATCGCGCCGCCGGTGATGGGCATCAACCGACAACCCGTGGATTACGAGTACGTCAGGTTTGGTTGAGTCGAATGCGCCAATAAGAGCGGCAAACCAGGAGACATGAAGATGAACGCGCTCGCCGAGATCAAGCTCATCAGGCAACACCTGATCGACCCCGAGATCTGCATTCGCTGCAACACCTGCGAAGCGATCTGCCCGGTGGGTGCGATCACCCATGATTCGCGCAACTATGTGGTCGATGCCGAGAAGTGCAACTTGTGCATGGACTGCATTTCGCCTTGCCCCACGGGCAGCATCGACAACTGGCGCAACATGCCCAGCAGCCTGGCCTATGCCACGGCCGATCAGTTGACTTGGGATGAGCTGCCAGGCGAGCTGAGCGCGGAACAGTTGGCCGACGCCGGGGTGCAGGCCGATGCGCAGCCGGCGCTGGAGCCGCTGGCCGTGGCGCAGGCCGCCAGCGGCGCAGGCGAGGGGGTGTTCAACAGCGCACAGTTCGGCGCCAGCGTGCCACCTTGGTCGGCCGCGCATGCGTACACCAACCTCTATGGCCCCAAGGCCGCTGAGAAGACCATCACTGCCACCGTGAGCGGCAATGTGCGTGTCACGGCAGTGGGCAAGGAGTACGACACCCACCACGTCGTGCTTGATTTCGGCGGCATGCCGTTTCCCGTGCTCGAAGGCCAGTCCATCGCCATCGTGCCGCCGGGCGCGGATGCCAACGGCCGCGCCCACCACCCGCGCCAGTACAGCATCGCACCCGCGCAACGGCGAGCGGCCGGGCTACAACAACCTGTCGCTCACCATCAAGCGCGTGCTCGAAGACCATTCGGGCAAGCCGGTACGCGGCGTGGCCAGCAACTACATGTGCGACCTGAACGTCGGCGACAAGGTGCAGGTCATCGGGCCCTTCGGCACCAGCTTCCTGATGCCCAACCACCCGCGCAGCCACATCGTCATGATCTGCACCGGCACCGGCAGCGCGCCGATGCGCGCCATGACCGAATGGCGCCGGCGCCTGCGCAGTTCAGGCACATTCGAAGGCGGCAAACTGATGCTGTTCTTCGGTGCGCGCACCAAGGAGGAGCTGCCCTACTTCGGCCCGTTGCTGGGGCTGCCCAAAGACTTCATCGACATCCACTTCGCTTTCTCGCGCGAAGCCGGTAAACCCAAACGTTATGTGCAAGACCTGATGCGCGAGCGTGCGGCCGACTGGGCCCCACTGCTGGCCGACCCCAACGCCTGCTTCTATGTGTGCGGCCTCAAAGCCATGGAAGAAGGCGTGGTGCTGGCGCTGAGCGAAGTGGCCAAGCAGGCAGGCTTGAATTGGGACACGGTGGGTGCGGCGCTCAAGCGCGAAGGGCGGCTGCACCTGGAAACGTACTGAAACCAGTGCGGCGCGCCACAGCGGTTGCGCTTGGCGTTCACCCGGGAAGGTGAGACGGCTGACTTCTAACGTTAGCCTGTCACCAAGGTTCACGCCGCCGGCTCGCCGGCGCGGCCAGCCGCCTGGTGGCGGTGCAAGGCGCTGGCAAAGCCGAAAGCCAGAAGGGGCAACACCAGTGCGCCGGCGGCGAACACCCAGCGCGGCGAATGGTGGTCTACCACCCAGGCCGCCGCGGCCACGCCCAGCGACTGTGCGCCGAACAGACACACCACGAACAGCGACACCGCCGTGCCGCGCTGGCGCGGCCACATCTGCGTGGCATGGGTTTGCAGCGTGCTGTGCAGCATGTACAGGCCCACGCCGCCAACCCCGCAGGCCAGCATGGCCCAGGGCCAGGTTGGGCCCCAGGCCAGCAGCGCCATGCACAGCGCCACCGCAGCGCCGCCCGCGCGCACCAGGCCGCGCTCGCCCAGGCGGCGTATCCAGTGTTTGGCGCCCAACGCAAAGACCAGGCCGCCGGCGCCATACAAGGCCATCACGGCGCCGGCCTGGCCCAGGCTCAAACCGAATTCGTTGTGCAAGTGGCTGGGCACAAAGGCCAGTGGGGCAAAGGCAAACGCGCCTTCGAGCGCCGTGGTGGCGAGCACCACACGCACCCAGGGCACACGCAGCAACTGGCCGGCTTGCGCCAGGAAGCTAACGGTTGGTTGCGCAGGCGCGGCGGGCGCGGCGGCGCGCCACGCCGCGGCCCACACGGGCCAGGCCGCCAACGTGAAGCTCGCGGCCAGGCCGTAGAACACGGCGCGCCAGCCCCAGGCGTCAGCCACCAGGCCGCCCAGCCATTGGCCCGCCGTCATGCCCAGGATGGTGGCCAGCGACAAGCGGGCCAGCGTTTCCTGGCGCTGTTCGTAGGCCACGCTGTCGCCAATGGTGGCGATGCTCAAGGGCACGATGCCGCCGCCGCCGCCGGCGGCGCCGGCCACGACGCGCCAGGCAATGGCCGCGTTCAGGCTGGGCGCCATGGCGATGGCCAAATTGGCCAGCCCACAGGCCAAGGTCGCGGCGGCGATGATGCGCAGCTTGCCGTGGCGGTCACCCAGCGGGCCGTAGGCCAGTTGCAGCAAGCCATAAGCCACCGCAAATGCCGAGATGGTTTGCGCCGCCGCGCCGGTGGTGGTGGCAAAGTCGCCAGCCAGTTGCGGCAGCAGCGCGTCGCAAGCGCGCATGGAGGCCATGCTGGTGAATGAGGCCAGGCCCAAAGTCCACAGCAGGCCCGGTGCCCCCGGGTGGGGGGTCGTCATGAATGTCTGGTGGCACGCGCTGCCCGCGTCAGCGCCGGCACAAATACGCCTCGGCCAGCTTCACCCAATACGTGGCGCCGGTGGACAGCACGCGGTCGTTGAAGTCGTAGCCGGCGTTGTGCACCATGCAGCCGCCTTCAGTGCCGGTGCCGTTGCCCAGGTTGACGTAGCAGCCCGGTACCTTTTCAAGGAAGAACGCAAAGTCTTCGCTGGCGCTCACGGGTTCGGCCTGGGCGATCAAGCCGTCTTCGCCCAGCCAGTCGCGGATCACCTGCTTGCAGAACTCGGTTTCCTTGGCGTGGTTGTTCAGCACCGGGTAACGGCGTTGGTATTCCACTTGTGCCGTGGCGCCATACACCGCGGCCTGGGCTTGGGCGACTTCTGTGATGCGCTTTTCAAGCAGGTCGCGCACGTCAGGCCGAAAGGCGCGAACGGTCAGGCGCAGCTCGGCTTCGCCGGGCAGCACATTGGGTGCATCGCCGGCATGAAAGGCGCCCACTGAAATGATGCCGGTGTGCAGCGGGTTCACATTGCGCGACACGATGGTCTGCAAAGACATCACGATGCTGGCCGCCGCGACGATGGTGTCTACCGCCGCATGCGGCATCGCGCCATGGCCGCCGCTGCCGCGCACCTTGATGATGGCCGTGTCACCACTGGCCATGGCGAAGCCGGGCACGGCCATGAACTGCCCGGCGGGCCGGCCCGGCATGTTGTGCATGCCAAACATGGCTTCGCAGGGGAACAGATCGAGAAAGCCGTCTTCCAGCATGGCGCGCGCGCCGGCCAGGCCTTCTTCGGCGGGCTGGAACACCAGGTGCAAGATGCCGTCGAAGTTGCGCGTGGCGGCCAGGTGCCGCGCCGCAGAAAGCAGCATGGCGGTGTGGCCGTCGTGGCCACAGGCGTGCATCTTGCCGAAGACCTTGCTGGCCCAGGGCTTGCCGCTGGTTTCTTCAATCGGCAGGGCGTCCATGTCGGCGCGCAGGCCGATCCGCTTTGTGGAACTGCCGGCGCGCAGCGTGCCCACCACGCCAGTCTTGCCCAGGCCGCGGTGCACCTCGTAACCCCAGCGCTGCAAGCGTTCGGCCACCAGGTCGGCGGTGGCGTTTTCTTCATACGCCAATTCCGGGTTGGCGTGGATCTGGCGGCGAATGGCCACCATTTCGTCTTCATATGCTCGAATGGCTTCCAGCGCGGGCAGTGGCAGCGGGGCGTTCATGGTTGGGGCTCCGTAAAAGGTTGCAGGGGTGTGAAAACGGCGCGCGGCCCGATGCATCCATCGGGCCGCGCACATCGGGCGTTGGTGTCTACTTCAACATGCCATCGAGCGCAACCTTGGCGACCACGCCGTCTTGTTCCGACGAGCCGCCGGAGACGCCAATGCCGCCGATGACCTTGCCATCCACCACCAGCGGAATGCCGCCTTCCACCGGGTTGGCGCCGCGCAGCCCCAGGATGCGCAGGCCCGCGCCGCCGCCGGCCACCAGGTCCTGGAACACCTTGGTCGGGCGGCGGAACATGGCGGCCGATTGCGCCTTGTCCTGCGCCACCATCACGCTGCCGGTTTGCGTGTTGTCCTGGCGCTCAAAGGCCACCAGCATGCCGGCGGTGTCGACCACCGCCACGGCCATGGGCACGCCCATCTTGCGCGCTTCCACCAGCGCCGCGGCCACGGCCTTGCGCGCTTGCTCGTGGTTCACGTTGCCGCCGTATTGCGGCACCTGCGCCTGCGCTGCGCCGGCGGCCAGGCACAAGGTGGTGGCGGCGATGAAATGGGTAACGTGGGTAACGGTCTTGCTGAACATGGTGCTCTCCTGATTAACGTTTGAAATGCTGCAAGGCGCAGCGGGGAAGGTTCAATGCGCCGCGTAAACCGGCGCGTGTCATTGCGCCGTGTACACCGGCGCGGGTTGGGTGAAGTAGGCATGAAGAATGTGATACGCCATGAGGTAGTTCTTCTGCTGGAAGCTGGCGTGCGAGATGCCGTTCATCACGCTGAACTGCTTGTCGGGCGAAGGCAGCAGTTTGAAGAATTCGATCAGGTCATCGAGCGCCGCAATGCCGTCGAACTGGCCGCGCATCACCAGCGTGGGCGCGCTGATCTTCAGCGGGTCGACCACGGGCAGCCTGGAGCACATGTCGATGTAGGTGCCGTTGGGCATGGAGTCATCGAGCGCCAATATCGCGTCGGCAAAGGCTTCGATGGTGGCCTTGTCGGCGCAATCGGGGTGGTCGCGTTCGAAGATCGAATACACGAACTTGCGGTCAATCGGGCGGCGCTTGGCTGCAAGGAACTCGGGCAGCTTCTTGCGCCGCTGCGCCAGCGTGGGCGCGCCGGCACCGGTCCACACAAACGCATCGAGCGCCAGGCGGGCCAAGCGCTCGGGGTGGTTTTGCGCGAACAGTGCGGCGCGCAGCGCGCCCGAAGAAATGCCGTAGGTGCGGAAGCTGCGCACACCGCGCAGGGCGAAGATGGCGTCGGTGGCGGCGGCCAGGTCGGCCGCGCCGTTTGCAATGTCGCAGGTGATGTCGCGCTGCTTGCTGCTGCGGCCGTAGCCTTCCATGTCCACACACCAGCAGACGAAACCGCGCTGGGCAAACCAGTCCATCACCGATGAGTCGGGACGGCCCGGCACGCTCAAGTCAAACGTTGGTTGGCTGGCCATGGACGAGCCGTGCACGAACAGCACGGCCGGCTTGCCGGCCGGCGAGCCGACGAATTTTTCCCACATGAACAGGCGCACGTCGCCGTCGGGGGTGGGTTTGGTGGCCCAGTGTTCCTGGCCGGTGACTGTCCTCATCGCAGCTTTCGCTTCAATCAATCTTGGCGCCGGTTTCCTTGACGATGCGCGCCCAGCGCTCGCGTTCGTCGCGGAACCAGGCTTCGAATTCGCCGGCGCTGGAGCCCACGCTTTCGATGCCGGCTTCTTTCATATAGCCCGCCACTTCCGGTGTGGCCAGTGTGGCCTTCAACTCGGTGTTAAGGCGCTCGATGATCGGCCCCGGCGTGCCCTTGGGCGCCAGCAAACCCATCCACACGTAAGCGTTGAACCCCGCCAGGCCGCTCTCGGCCAGCGTAGGCACCTCGGGCAGTTGTGGCGAGCGCGCCGTGCCCGTGGTGGCCAGCGCGCGCAGCTTGCCGGCGCGAATGTGCTTCACCATCGCCGCTGTGCCGGGCATGGCCATGGGCACGGTGCCGGCCAGTAAATCGGTGGTGGCCTGGCCGCTGCCGCGGTAGGGCACATGCACCAGTTGCAAGCTGGCCTGCGAGGCAAGCATGGCCATGAACAAGTGCTGGCCGCTGCCGTTGCCGGACGAGCCGTAGTTCAGCCGCCCGGGGTGAGCCTTGGCATACGCGATGAGCTCGGCCACGCTGCGCACGGGCAGGTCGGGGTGCACCACCAGCACGCCGGGTTCGCGGCCGAGCAGCGAGATGGCCACGAAGTCATCCACCGGGTTGAAACTGAGCTTGCTGTACAGGCTGGCGCTGATGGCATTGGTTTGCGAGGCCAGCAGCAGTGTGTAGCCATCGGGCGCGGCCTTGGCCACTTGCTCGGCGCCGATGGTGGCGCCGGCGCCGGGCTTGTTTTCGATCACGATCTGCTGCTTCAGCCGTTTGCCCAGCTCTTGCGCGATGGCGCGCATCGGGC
>JAYUPO010000344.1:0-8875 GCA_043760085.1 Burkholderiales bacterium | reverse complement strand
TAGCCGATGCGCCACCGCCGGGGTGGGGCCTGCGCCAGTGCATGCATTGGCAACCCAATCAACAGGCCGGCCGCCGCAGCGCCGAGCAAGGTCCGTCGAGGTGTCATGGCGCGGTCTCCTTTGCGGTCGGGCAATGGTTTGTCTACGGGAATTCAGGCATCAAAACATCGCATGAGCTGACACAGGGCTCAAGCTGCCTTCGGCACGTCGGCGGGCGGCTCACCGCTTTGCGATGTGGCCGGGGCAGCCTGCGCGGGCACGCCGCGCGCTCGTTTCACCGCATGCTGCGCGGCGAGAAACGCGAACACCAGCCCCGGCCCAAGCGTGATGCCCGGGGCCGGGTACACGCCACCCATCACTGAATGCATGTCGTTGCCGCAGGCGTACAGGCCGGCAATGGCAGCGCCTTGCGCATCCAGCGCGCGGGCGTGGGCGTCGGTGAGAAAGCCGGTGGCCGCGCCGATGTCGCCGGGGTAAAGCAGCACCGCGTAGTAGGGTGGCTGGTTGAGCGCGCCCATGGTCGGGTTGGCGCCGGGCCAGGTGGGGTCGCCATTGGCGCGCTGGTAGGCGCTGGCGCCGCGGCGGAATTCGGTGTCGTTGCCGCTGGCGGCCATGGTGTTGAACACGGCCACCGTCTGCTCCAGGTTGGCCGCGGGCACGTTGAGCTTGGCGGCCAGCTCGGCCGGGGTGGCGCCGCTGAGCACATAGCCGTCAGCCAGCGCGGCGCGCAAGCCCAGGCCACCCGGGCGCACCATGCCCAGGCCGTATTTGCGCAGGCCTTGCGCGTCAGTGACCAGGTAAGACGGAATGCACGGCGTGAAGCGGTTGGCGGCCTGCATGGCCAGGGCGAACAGGTGGTAAGAGGTGGATTCGTTCAGGTAGCGCTTGCCGCGTGAGTTGACCACCAGGGTGTGCGGCTTGGCACGGTCGAACACGAAGTGCGGGAACGCGGCGGTGCTGCCATCGGCGCGCTGGCGCAGCGACACCGGGGCCCAGAAGCAATCGCTCTGGCCGGTGGGGCCGTACTTCGCGCCCACCGCTTCAGCCAACTCGTGCGCGGCGCCGACATGGCCGGGCGCGCCGGGGCACCATTCAGGCTCGATGCCCGGCAGCCGCTCGGCGCGCCGCTGCGCATGGCGGTTAAAACCACCGCTCGCCAGCACCACGCCACCGCGGGCATGCAGGGTGCGGGTCTGGAAGTTTTGGCGCAAGGTGATGGCATCAACACTCCCGTCGCCGCGCGCCAGGCCGGTGACCTGGGTTTGCAGCAGCAGGCGCACGCCGCGCTCGCGCAGCGACAGCAACAGCCGGCCGACGAGCGCATTGCCCATCAGCAAGCGCGTGCCACGCGGGTGCTTCAGGCGGTCTTGCACATGGCGCCAGATGATGCGGGCACAGTACTTGAATGAATCGAGCGAACGGCTCCAGCTCAGCAGATGGCCGATGTCGTCGCGGTCGACCATCATGCCCTTGAGCACGGTGAACTCGGGGATCGGCGGGCGCACCACGGCGAACAGCTCGCCCAGCAGCCGGCCATCAAAGGGCAGCGGCTCCAGCGCGCGGCCGCACAGCGAAGCACCTTCCAGGTCAGACAGGTAGTCGGGGTGGAACGGCCGGGCGCGAAAGCCCACATGCGAGTTCGCTTCGAGGTGCGCCACGGCCTGTGCCCCATGCGCCAACAAGGCGGCACGCAGCGTGGCGCTGCTGCGGTGGGCCACGGCGCGGTCGAGGAAGGTGGTGGCGGCGGCCAGGGTGTCGTCGGGGTTGACTGCGGCGCCCACGCCGGTGCCGGGGATCCAGGTCGTGCCCGCCGAATAGGCCGTGCTGCCGCCGACCAAACCGGTGGCCTCGACCAGCAGCACCCGCGCACCGCTGATCGCCGCAAACAGCGCGGCCGACATGCCGGCGCCACCGGCACCGACAACGATGACATCAAAGCTTTCGCCGTCGGTGAGCTGGGCAAGGTCTTGGAGCATGTGTGGGCTGGAAGGCAAGCCGGCGGCCGGCTTGGCGAGTGTGCCAAAGAAAGTGCCCGCCAAACGTTACTGCGCCGCCGCGGCGAGTTGATCGAGAATGCGGCACGGTAAACATGATGACGAGGATCAGCATGCCCAACACGATGCAGACCCTGGCGGCACTGGTGGTGAAGGAACACGTCAGCCTGGGCGGCCTGAAAGGCGCGCAACGGCAGGCCGTGATGGCCCTGGCGGCCAGCGCCCTTGTGCCCGGGCGGGTGTACAACGAACCTCAGGTGAACACCGCGTTGAAACACTTCCTGAGTGACGCCGGCTGCTTCATCGGCGTGGACCATGTCGAACTGCGCCGCTGGCTGGTGGACATGGGCTGGCTGGCCCGCGATTGCTGGGGCCATGAGTACCGGCGCGTGCCGCAGGCCGATTTGCCCAGCGGGCACGCTGCGCTGGCGGCTGAATTGGCAGGGGTGAACCTGCCTGAATGGGTGGCCGGTTTGCGCGCTGACGTGCAGGCCCGGCGTGCCACGCGCCGCCAGGCCTGGGAACAGCGCAGCGCGCAGGCCACGCTGTGAGCGCGCCCGGCCGTTCCGTGGCGCTCACGCCGCAGCGCGATCAGCACTGAAGTTGCCTGATGAGCGCAGAACAAGAGCAAGCCTCGCGCGACGGCGCCGGCATGGCGCTGGCGCTGGATCAGGCGCACAACGCCTGGTTGGTGGGCGAAGTGCCGGTGGGGGCGGTGATCCTGCGCAACGGGCAGTTAATCGCCACCGGCTACAACCGGCCCATCACCACGCACGACCCCACCGCGCACGCCGAGATCGTGGCGCTGCGCCATGCCGCGCAGTTGCTTGAAAACTATCGCCTGCCCGAATGCGAGCTGTACGTGACGCTCGAGCCATGCCCAATGTGCGCCATGGCCTTGCTGCACGCGCGCTTCAAGCGCGTGGTGTTTGGCGCGGCCGACCCCAAGACCGGCGCTGCGGGTTCGGTGGTGAACCTGTTTGCCGTGCCGCAGTTGAACCATCAAACCCTGGTGCAGGGCGGCGTGATGGCTGACGCATGCAGTGTGTTGCTGCGTGACTTTTTCGCCGAGCGGCGGGCGCAGCAGCGCGCCGAGAAGGGCGGCCTGATCGACGGTGCCATCCCCACCGGCGACGTGCTGGAAGGGCCCGCGGGCACGGAACCGCCATGACGAGTCCCACGTCGGTCACCCTTGAACTTTTCACCCCGGCCGGCGTGATCGTCAAGGCTGCGCCCGTGCGCCTGGCGGCCAAACGCCTCAAGGCCATGGGCTATGACGTGCACATCGACGCCGCCGCCTTCAACAAGCACCAGCGTTTTGGCGGTGACGACGACACCCGCCTGGCCGCCTTGCACCGCGTGGCGCAGCGCGCCCCGAGCATCGCCATGGCCACGCGCGGCGGCTATGGCCTGACCCGCCTGCTCGACCGCATCGACTGGAAGTTGCTGCACGCCAGCGTGGAGCAGGGCACGCGCTGGGTCGGCTACAGCGACTTCACGGCGCTGCAACTGGCCCTGCTGGCGCACACCGGCGCGCCAAGCTGGGCCGGGCCCACGGCGCAAGACGATTTTTCGCGCAGCGATGAAGACGGTGGTGTCGATGACGTCACCGCGGCCTGCTTCAGCGAAGCGATGAGCGGCGAGCTCGAAGCTGTGGGCTGGCGCACTGAGCCCGGCTTCGACGGCTTGCAAGCGCGCGGCCTGCTGTGGGGCGGCAACCTGGCTGTGGTGTGCTCGCTGCTGGGCACAAAGCACTGGCCCAAGGTGAAGGGCGGCGTGCTGTTTCTGGAAGACGTGAACGAGCAGCCGTTCCGGGTCGAACGCATGCTGCTGCAACTCAAACAGGCTGGTGTGCTTGACGCGCAAAGAGCCGTGCTGCTGGGCGACTTCACGGTGCACCGCAAGTCACCGCTGGATCGCGGCTTTTCATTGCGCACGGTGGTTGAGCACCTGCGCAGCCTGACGAAAACACCCCTCCTCACCGGCCTGCCGTTCGGCCACATTGCCACCAAGGTGAGCTTGCCGATTGGCCGGCGGGTGGAAGTGTTGGTGCAGGGGCGCGACGTGTTGGTGGGGTGGTGACTGCGACGACGCGCTGGTGCGCTGGTGGCAGAGCAAGCGCTTGCGCCTGGGGGCGCCCGCGCTCGCAATTCTCAAGACTTTCCTCCAATTGGTGCTATGGTTTCCACCAAATGGAGAACAGCCTGTGAGCAACCTTTCGGCCCCCCTGCGGCGAAGCCGCAGGGCGATGGTGCGTTCGCGCGCCGCGATCGCCGCAGACCTTCATCCCTTTGCCCAGTCCGAGCAAACAGCATCGTTTTGGAACCTCAGCAAGCGCGATCGTGAACGCAAGCCGAAAGAGGCGCTCCATGCGCTTCTCGCCCGCGTCAAGGCCAATTCGCCGGTGCAACTCTTCGATGCCGTTGAGCAAGGTGTGCCAACCAACATCGTGCTGTTGTTGGCTGGCGCGTTTGGGCAGCCGGTCGCTTCCGTGATGCAGTTGATGGGCGTTTCCGAGACCACCTTCAGGCGCAAGGAAGAGGCCGGTGAGTCGTTGCCCGAAGTGGCCGGTTACAGGGCAATGGGCTTGCTGCGAGTCATGTCTACATTGCAACAGTTGCTCAAGGAAAGCGGCGACCCGGCGTCGCTGCCGGGATTCGATCTCGAAGCTTGGGTCAGCGCCTGGATACGCACGCCGGTGCCTGCGCTTCATGGCAAGACACCCGCAGACATGCTGCGCAATCCCGAGGGCCAGCGAGCAGTGGAAGACTTGCTTGAGCGCATGCTGGGGGGCCTGGTGGCGTGACAGTGCATCTGTGGCGGATAGCCTCAGACACGTCAGGCTGGTTGGCCGAAGACATGGCTGGCAAAGGTGCATCAACCAAGGGCGGGCGATGGAATGCTGTGGGCCAGGCCGTTACCTATGCGTCAACTTCCGTATCGCTAGCGGCCTGGGAGACTCGTGCTCACCTTGGCCCGGCAGGGGTTCGGCTACCGCTGAACAGATTTCTTGTGTGCATTGACGTTCCCGATGACGTCTGGAACGCGAGAGCACGGGTCGCCATGCCATTGCCGGTAGGCTGGGATGCCATTCCCGAGGGCAGTGTGTCCAGGCAGTTGGGCTCGAAGTGGCTGAACGCCGCTGGCTCGGCGTTGTTTGTCGTACCCTCCGTGATCATTTCCGAGGAAATCAATGTCCTCATCAACCCGGCGCATGCGCAAGCGCAGCGCCTTCGCGCCACCAAGGTTCGGCGCTTTCTTTATGACCCGACGGTCTGAACGCTTTCGGGCAATGCGCTGCCTGCTCGCCGCCATGGGGCTTTGCCTGGGTTTGGCCGCATGCAGCAACAGCCCCTACCCCGAAGGCGCGGCGGCCGAGAACACGCTGTTCAATTCGTTCGACGAACGCTCGCCGCGCTACCTCGACCCCACCGCTTCGTACAGCAACCCGGAAACGCCGTACACCTTTTCAACCTACGAGCCGCTGTACGGCTACCACTACCTCAAGCGCCCCTACACGCTGATCCCCAAGGCGGCGGTGGAAGTGGTGAAACCGTATTTCCTGGACAAGGCCGGCAACCGCCTGCCCGACGACGCCGCGCCCGATGCCGTGGCGCAAAGCGTTTACGACGTGGCCATCAAGCCCGGCATTCGCTACGCGCCGCACCCGGCCTTTGCCAAGGATGCGCAGGGCCGGTACCTGTACCACGCGCTCAAGCCCGGCGAGCTGGCCGAGCGCCGCTCACCACTGGACTTTGCGGTGCAGGGCACGCGCGAGCTGGTGGCTGATGACTACGTGTACGCGCTGAAACGCCACGCCACCACGCGCATCGAAGCGCCGCTCTTCGCGGTGTTCTCTGAATACGTGCTGGGCCTGAAGGACTACGCCGATCTCATCAAGGCTGAAGACAAAAAACTGCTCGCCGGCATGGGCGCCGATGCGCTGGACAAGCCCTTCCTCGACTTCCGCCGCTGGCCGCTGGCCGGGGCCGAGGCGGTTGGCCGCCACACCGTGCGCATGCGCATCAAGGGCAAGTACCCGCAGTGGAAGTACTGGCTGGCCATGACCTTCACCGCGCCCGTGCCGTGGGAGGCCGATGCCTTCTATGCCCAGCCGGGCATGAACGCGAACGGCTTGTCGTTGATTCGCTGGCCGGTGGGCACGGGCCCGTACATGATGACCGAGTACGTGCAAGACCGCCGCCATGTGATGAAGCGCAACCCCAATTTCCATGGCGAGACCTACCCCTGCGAAGGCATGCCGGGCGATGCCGAACTGGGCCTGTTGGCTGACTGCGGCAAGCCGCTGCCGTTTGCTGACACGGTGGTGAGCAACTTCGTCAAGGAACGTGTCCCACGCAAAGAGATGTTCAAGCAGGGCTACCTCGATGTGCCCGAAATCGAACGCCCGGAATGGGGCGTCGAATTCCGCGTCGATGCTGACGATTCACCCGCCGTGACCAAGCTTTTTGCCGAGCGCGGCTTCAAGTTCCCGCTCACCACCGACATCAACAACTGGTACCTGGGTTTCAACTGGCTCGACCCCGTGGTGGGCAAGGGCGACACGCCCGAGCAGCAACTGAAGAACCGCAAGCTGCGCCACGCGCTGAGCATCGCCATCGACTGGGAAGAGGGCTACGGCAAGATCTTCCGCACCAAGGGCGGCGTGGCCGCACACGGGCCGGTGCCTCCGGGGGTGTTCGGTTCGCGCGAGAACTCAGCCCAAGGCATGAATCCCATCACGCACAAGCTGGTGGCGGGCAAGGCGCAGCGGCGCTCGATTGACGAAGCCAAACAGTTGCTCACCGAAGCCGGCTACCCCGACGGGCGCGAGGCCAACACCGGCAAGCCGCTGGTGCTGAACTACGACTACCAGCGCACGCCCACGCCGGAGATTCGCGCCGAGTTGGACTGGATGGTCAAGCAGTTCGCCAAGCTCGGCGTCCAGCTCGAAGTGCGCGCGACTGATTACAACCAGTTCCAGGAAAAGGTCTTGCAAGGCAAGCAGCAGATCTTCTGGTGGGGCTGGCTGGCCGACTACCCCGACGCCGAGAACTTCCTGTTCCTGCTCTACGGCCCGAACGCCAAGTTCCCGAAACAGGGCGAGAACGCGGCCAACTACGCCAACCCGGAATTCGACAAGCTGTACCTGCAAATGCAGGCACTGGAAGACGGCGCCGAGAAGCAGGCCCTGATGGACCGCATGGTGGCCATCGTGCGTGAAGACTCGCCGTGGGCCTGGGGCTACTGGCCCTATGTGGGCCTGGCCTTCCAGAGCTGGGTGCACAACGGCAAACCCACCATCATCATCCGCGACATGGCCAAGTACTACCGGGTCGATGCCGCGCAGCGCGTGGCGCGCCAGGCGCAGTGGAATCAACCCACCTGGTGGCCGCTGGTGGCCTTGGCGGCACTGGCGCTGGGCCTGGCCTGGGGTGCGCGGCGCGCCTACCAACGCCGGCAAGATGCCACGGCCAAGCGCATCGACGCGCGGCCCACCGCTGCCGCCGTGCAAGGGGCCGATTGATGCTGAACTACCTGTTGCGCCGGCTGGCCTATGGCGTGCTGGTGCTGGTTGGTGTGAACCTGTTCACCTTCGCCTTGTTCTTCACCGTCAACACGCCCGACGACATGGCGCGCCTGAACATCGGCGGCAAGCGCGTGTCGCAAGACCAGATCGAAAAATGGAAGGGTGAACGCGGCTATGACAAGCCGCTGTACTGGAACGTTAAGGCCGAAGGCGCGGACAAGCTCACTCGCACCATTCTTTGGGAACGCTCGGCGTCGCTGTTCACCTTCAACTTCGGCCGTTCTGATTCGCGCCAGGCGGTGGACATCGGCCACGAAATCACCACCCGCATGGGCGTGAGCCTGCAATTGGCCGTGCCGCTGTTCCTGCTGCAAGTGCTGGTGTCGGTGACGTTCGCCTTGATGCTGGTGTTCTTCCGCCACTCCGTCATCGACTTCTGGGGCGTGGTGCTGTGCGTGGTGATGCTGTCGATCAGCAGCCTGTTCTACATCATCGTCGGCCAGTTCTTTTTCTCGCGCCTGATGCATCTGGCGCCGATGAGCGGCTATGCCGGCGGGCTGGATGCAGCGCGGTTCCTTGCGCTGCCGATCTTTCTTTCGCTGCTGGCCCGCCTGGGCAGCGAAGCGCGGCTGTACCGGGCGATGTTCCTGGAAGAGATCAGCAAGGACTATGTGCGCACCGCGCGCGCCAAGGGCCTGAGCGAAGGCGTGGTGCTGGTGCGCCATGTGCTGCGCAATGCGCTCATTCCCATCATCACCAGCGCCGGGTCGTACCTGCCGTATGTGTTCCTGGGCAGCCTGGTGTTCGAAAGTTTCTTCGGCATTCCCGGCCTGGGGGCCTTCGTCATCGACGCCATCACGGGGCAAGACTTCGCCATCGTGCGCAGCATGGTGTTCCTGGGCGCAGTGCTGTATGTGTTGAGCTATGTGCTGATCGACGTGGCCTACACCTGGGTCGATCCGCGAGTCAGACTGCAATGACTATGTGGCCGAAGTTCGTCTTGCTCTGGACCGACGCGGTCATGTTCCTGCTCTGGGCCAGCCTGGCCTGGTACGGCGTGCATGTGTGGCGTGATGCGCAGTTGCGCGCCACCTGGCACAAGGTGCTGCGCGACGCGCCGGCACTGTGCGCGGGCATCGTGCTGGCGGCGTTCGCCCTCATCACGGCGCTGGACAGCATCCACTTCCGCCGCGCCTTGCCCACCGCGCCGGGGGCGCAGCAGTTCTATGCCACCACCACCGAATCGCTGTTGGATTGGGTGCTGGAGCGCCAAATCAAGATGCGCGAAACGGGTTACTCCGCACCGCTGGCCGCCACCGCTTTCAACAAGGACAGCATCGAACGCGAGATC